>CADDYR010000384.1 GCA_902810765.1 Chloroflexota bacterium | reverse complement strand
CTTCGGATGATGGGATCGCCCGCAAGGCTCCCTCGACCTCCTCTCTCACCCAGTTGAGCGAAGCCTCGTACAGCAGGAGCTCCCGGCTGGGGAAGTATCGGTAGGCGGTGGCGCGGGACACCATCGCCGCATCGGCCACCTCCGCCACCGTCGGCGTCTGGCCGCGCCGCAGCAGCTCGGCCGCCGCCGTCACCAGCCCGGCCCGGGTGCGCTCGCCGAGGCGATGCGCGAGGCGGGCTTCCTGGGGGTGGAGGAGAGTAGTCACGGGGTAGCGCTCCCCTGGCCGGGCCCTCCCGAGGAGTGCTGGCGGCATACCAGGGAGGTGGCGGCCCCGCTGCGCGGCCTCCTGGCGACCCTGCCCCCCGAAGCGCTGGAGCGGGTGGACGAGGAGGTGCTCACGGCGCTGCGCGAGCGCTACGACGGGCGGCGGGTGAACCTGTCCGCGACGGTGCGGGTGGCGACTGGGGTAGCCCGAGGGGGCGTCGACGACCGCCCCTCGCGACGCTACGCGCGAGGGCTGCCCGGCCCCGATCGTTGAACGAATCGAACTTACACAATGAAAACAACGATTGGATGTGTCCGAGATCGTCTGGAACCTAGCCAGGGCCGGACTACTCCGCTCTGTAGCTGTCCTCCCGCCACCCTCCCTGCGTGCGAGCCGAAGCCGGCTCTCTGGCCGCCCCGCCAACTATAACCCTTTATAGGAGCGCCACCGACGCCTGGCTCGCCGGTCGCCGGAGACGCGATCAGCAGGCTTGTCCCGATCAGTCCGCGGCTGCCCTCGACGGTCGTGATGATGCGGAACACTGTCTAAATAGAGAATCCGCCGTAGCTTCCAGGGTGCGTGCCTACGGCACGCATTCCGTCCGGGATTGTTATCCGACGCGAGCTTCCGCTCCCCCGCTCCGGCTCGGCGGCTTACCCCCACGCCGCCTTGACGGTGGGAACCTGGGCGGTGCGCAGGCTTCGCCGACGGGGCCTGAGTCTCAAGACTGATGCACAAGACGTTACAGCCCCGCCGCGTCGGCCGTTTTACCGCCCAGAACCCCTAGTGCCGTCAAGCCGTCTTGCTCGGCGATAAGGATAAGCTTTACCTCCGGGGATGTCCTGGAGCTCAGCCTGATGCACGTGCCGGGCCGACCTACAGATTGGCCTGGGTGAGGCCGGAGGACTTGAGAATGTTGCGCATCGTGCCGCGCTTGAGAGGCCGATAGCCGTGCCACGGTGGTTATCTCCCAGCGCTCGGGGTGCTTGTAGATGTGGTGGCTGCCCTGAATGCGCGCAAGCGTCCAGCCGTGGTCCTCCAGCACCTTACACAACCCTGCGGCCGTCGGCCTGTTTCACACCGCGGGCACGATCCGGACTCCCCCGTGCTTCGGGTGAGGCTTCAATGGGTTGTGTGAAGCAGCCGAGAGCGGACACTATACTCTTTCACCAGGGGGTTACGGGCCGGGGGGAGCCCGCCGTCCGTCCCGTTCGTGCACGAGCTCGATGTCGTCCATGCTCACGCCGAAGACACGGGCAAGCGAGCGCAGCTGAGAGGCCTTCGGCTCGAAGCGGCCACGCTCCCAGTTGTACACCGTCGAGGGGGTGACCCCCACCTCCCGTGCGAGCCTGTACTGGCTCCAGCCCCTCGCCTCCCTCAGCTGCCTGATCGTCATCCTCGCCTCCCCGCACGCATCATACAGGCCCCGGCTGCTATTCGCAAGCTCATATGCGTAAGCTGTTGATACCGAACTCGCATAGTAGTAAACTCATATTAGTAAAAGCAAAAGAGGCGGATGGATGGACGCGATGGAGGGAGCACGCTTTCCGCCGGGCAGGCTGTACGCCACGCCCGGGGCGCTGGAGCGGGCTGGGGCCTCGCCCGCACAACTCGTCGAGCGACACGCCCGGGGAGACTGGGGGATGTGTGCTGCGAGGACCGGCGGGAGAACGAGCGAGCACTGGGGGAGGGCTACAGGGTCCTGAGCGCCTACTCGCTGGGAGGGGGCACGAGGGTGTGG
>CADDYR010000383.1 GCA_902810765.1 Chloroflexota bacterium | reverse complement strand
CCTCGCGGCCGGGGCGATGGCGCCGGACGGGCGCTACTGGCCCGCGAGCTTCTGGCTCGAGGTCGGCGGCGCGTACCACCTGGGCGAGGAGGTGCTTCGCGTGGTCTTCCGCTCCGAGCTCGGCCTCGAGCCGCCAACCTCCCTCACCCGACGGGTCCTCGGGGCGTACGGCTTCGAGAGCGTCGAGGCGCTGCTGCACGCGATCACCGCCCGGGAGAACCGCCTCAGGCTGGAGCACCTCGGCAGGCTCGCGAGGGCGCTGCTCGACGAGGCGGACGCCGGAGACGAGGTGGCGTGCGCAGTCGTGTCGCGCGAGGGCAGTCTCATGGGCGAGTACGCATCCGTGGCCGCCCGGAAGGTGGGGCTCGGCCCCGAGGGACTCGCGCTGGTGCTGGCGGGTGGCGTGTTCCGTCATCCCTCGGAGCTGCTCGCCGAGGCCGTGACCGGACGGGTACGGATGGATTACCCCGGTGTCCGCCCGGTGCGGTCGCGCTTCGAGCCGGCAGTGGGGGCGCTGCTGCTCGCGCTCGACGAGACGGGAGCGTCGTCGCATCCGGCCGTCCTCGAGCGCCTGTACGAATCCCTGCCCCACACCAGCCTGTTCGACACCTGATCCACCTTTACCCGTCATCCTGGTGCCGCAGGCCGAGGAATATGACACACGGTGTCAGGAAAGGTCCCGTATACTGGAGACTCCGTGCGGCCGGAGGTGTGTCCGCTGGCGAGAAGAGGAGGATGAGGATGACATCGGGAGATCGGACGGCGACATCGAGCGTGCCGACCGCGAGGCGGCCACTCATTCCGGGCTACGGGGTTCCGGAGGATGAGGAGGGCGTGCTTCCCTGGAGCCACGCGACCGAGCGGCTGGAGAGGGCGCGCAACTACTGGATAGGCACCGCCGGGAAGGACGGCAGACCTCACGCGGTGCCGGTGTGGGGAGCGTGGCTGGAGGGCGCCCTGTACTTCGGCGTCGGCCCCCGCTCCTCCGCCAACCTTGCGGCGAACCCGCAGGTCGTCGTGCACCTGGAAAGCGGGGACGACGTCGTGATCCTCGAGGGCGTGGTGGAGGTGGTCGAGAGCCCGGAGCCCTCGCTCTCGCGAGCGCTGGACGACGCGTTCGCGGAGAAGTACGACTGGCGGCCGAGCAGCGAGGGCGACCAGGCGGTCGGCACGGGCATGTACGTTCTCAGGCCGCGGGTCGCCTACGCCTGGAGCCAGTTTCCGGCGGACGCGACCCGCTGGACCTTCGATCGGAGCTGAGAGAAGGAGAGCGGGGGAGGTCCGGCTTCCCCCGCTCTCGCCCCGACTTGTGAGCAGGAGCGAAGGACGCTATCATCTCGACAGCAGTCGAATCGGGAGGTATGGGAAGCAAGTGGCTGCCACGGTAATCGCGCCTCGATCCACGATCGTCGACGCTCTGTCGCGCCGGAGGGGACTGGCGTACCAGCTGTCCCTGATCGTCGGCGGAAGCCTGCTGATCGCCGTGCTGGCGCAGGTGGCGATCCCTCTGCCCTTCACTCCGGTGCCCATTACCGGCCAGACCTACGCTGTGCTCCTGGTCGGAGCCGCGCTGGGCAGCCGGCGCGGGGCGCTCAGCGTCCTGCTCTACGTGGTCGAGGGCGGGCTCGGGCTGCCGTTCTTCGCCGGAGCCGCATCCGGTTGGGGGAGGCTGCTCGGGCCGACCGGCGGCTACCTCGCGGGCTTCGTGCTCGCCGCGTGGCTGGCGGGCTGGCTCGCAGAGAGAGGCTGGGACTCGCGCTTCCGCACTGCGGTGCTGGCGATGGCCGCCGCGCAGCTCGTCATCTACGCGGTGGGCGTCGCGTGGCTCGCGGTGTTCGTGGGTCCCGGCAGGGTCCTGCCGCTCGGCGTGGTGCCCTTCCTTCCGGGCGACCTCCTCAAGATGCTGCTCGCCGCCGCAACCCTGCCCGCCGCGTGGATGGCCGCGGGCAGCAGGGGCCGCGCCCGCTGAGCTTCGCCCCGGTCGTCGCCCGGCGCTAGCTGCTCATCGG
>CADDYR010000382.1 GCA_902810765.1 Chloroflexota bacterium | reverse complement strand
GCACAACCACTACAGCCTCTTGAGGACGATCGAGGATGCGTGGGGCTTGGGGTGTCTGAACAACACCTGCAACGCCAACGACCTGTCCGAGTTCTTCAGATGATCTAAGGGGGTCGTGGGCGCAGTCTGCGCACTCGCACACCTCTGTGGCAAGGCAAAAGCCCTGCGCGCCGAGAAGACTGCGCCCACGAGGGGAACGTAGTTCCCCCTACATCAGCTCCCTATCCCGCCCGGCTCGCCTGCCCGTCTCCTCCCGAGACCCGCGGAGTAGGCAGAGCCAGCCGGATGAGCAGCTCCACTGGACCGGCCCACCCCCAGAGCTCGGCGATCCTGCCTCCCTCGACGCGCATTATGCAGATGCTGTCCCACCTCGCGTGCCCGCCGGTTCCCCAGCATCCGGAGGTGCTGGTCCCGCTGCACGAAAGCCTCAGCGCGACCCTGTCTCCCTCCGCGATCACGTCCTCGATCCTCGCGTGGAAGTCCGGGAACGCGGTGCGGAGCGCCCTGATCCCCTGCCACGATCCGTCCGGACCGAGGAGATCTTCCGGTACGAGCGGATCGTGGTTGACCGCGTCGCTTGTCACGAGCTCGCACGCCACGTCCATCCGGTCCCGGTTCCACACCTCCTCCACGAAGCGGCACGCTATCGCCTTGTTCTCCTGTGCTGACACCTTCACCCCTCTCGATCGTGTGCGCGTTCGGACCGACTATACCCCCACTGCAGAGTCGGGCACACGAACTATCCACACGGTTGCCCACGCGATCCCCCACCTTTCCCTGGGGTGACGTGCCCGAGCGGGTGGGAGACTCCACCTTGTAACTGTGCCGGGTGGGGCCTAAGATGGTGTCCTGTGGAAAAAGGTGGGTAAAAGTGGGGATAAGTGGGGAGAGATGTGGATAACTCCCCGAGCCCCGACCCTCGAGCGAGAGACGCGCGTATGTTCCTCGGCAGGTTCGAGAACAAGCTGGACGAGAAGGGGAGGCTCGCGATGCCTTCCAAGTTCCGCGCACGCCTCGCCGAGGGCTTCGTAGTGACCCGCGGCTTCGAGCCGTGCCTCACGATCTATCCGATGGCCGAGTGGCAGAAGCTCGCGGACGCGCTCAACAGATTCCCGGTGACCGACCAGAAGTCGCGCTCGCTGCGGAGGGTGCTGTTCGCCCAGGCGACCGACACCGAGCTCGACAAGCAGGGCCGGATCCTCATCCCTGAGTACCTGAGAGAGGCCGCGGGGCTGAGGTCCGAGGTCGTCGTCGCGGGCATGGACGCCTACATCGAGATATGGGACAGAGAGCGCTGGCAGGCGATCGAGGCCGAGCACGAGGACAGGGCGACCGACATCGCGCAGAGCCTCGCCGACCTGGGGATGTGATCACGATGCACCGGTCCGTCCTGCTCGATCAGACGATGGACATGCTCAACGTCCGGCCGCACGGCCGCTACGTGGACGCCACGGTCGGCGCGGGCGGCCACGCCACGCGCATCCTGGAGCTCAGCGCCCCGGACGGCAGGCTCCTGGGGCTCGACGCCGACCCGGAGGCGCTGGCCATCGCCCGGGAGACGCTCGCGCCCTTCGGCGACCGCGCCGAGCTCGCTCACTCCAACTTCCGCCTCGTCGAGGAGGTGGCCCGGGAGCGCGGGTTCGTACCGGCCGATGGTGTGCTGATGGACCTTGGGCTCTCCTCGATGCAGCTCGACTCCTGGGCGAGGGGCTTCTCCTTCCGGCGCGACGAGCCGCTCGACATGCGCTTCGATCCGACGCGCGGCCCGACGGCCGCGGACCTGATCCGAGAGCTCTCCGAGGAGGAGCTCGCGCGCGTGCTGTGGGAGTACGGAGAGGAGCGCGCGAGCCGGAAGATCGCTCGGGCGATCAAGCGCTCGCCCGAGCCGGTCACCACGACCGGAGCGCTCGCGAGCCTCGTCGAGCGGGCTCTGGGCGGGCGGCGAGGGCGTGTGCACCCCGCGACCCGGACGTTCCAGGCGCTGCGCATCGCCGTGAACGACGAGCTGGGGGCGCTTAGGG
>CADDYR010000381.1 GCA_902810765.1 Chloroflexota bacterium | reverse complement strand
GAGGAGAGGTTGACCGTATGATCACGAACATCGCTATCTACGTGGATGGTCGACATTCGGAGCCACCGCTGTCGCTTGACGAGATCTACGACGTCTGCCGCGAGCGAGGTGGGATGGCGTAGATCAGCCTCTCCCGGCCCACCCGCGTCCCGCGAGTTCGAGCTCCATCCCCTGGTCGTCGAGGACGTGCCCAAGGGAGGGCAGCGCCCGAACATCGAGCGGTACGGCAGGAGCCTCTTCGTCGTGCTCACGCCCGCCCGCTACCTCGATGGCTTCGAGGCAGTGCAGATCGAAGAGCTCCAAGTGTTAGTGGGCCCCGATTTCGTCATGGACGTGCTCCACGGAGAGGCCTCGCGGCCCTGGGAGGTGAGCAGCAGGCTGGAGGGTGAGCCCGAGCTGCTGCCCAAGGGGCCTGTGGCCATTCTGTACGCGATCACGGACCGGGTCGTGGACAATCTATGCGCCCGTGGTGGAAGGGCTCGAGGAGGACATATACGGGGTCGAGACCGAGGTGTTCGCGGGCAGACCGGGTGCCACGCGCAGGACGTACGAGCTGTCATGCCAAGAGCCGCAAAGCCGCCGGCGGGAGCGCGCCACTGCGCTGGATGGACCGAGGCGGGGCCGGTATTAAGTGGGGGCACCCAGAGCAGCTTTGGAGGGTCGTGATGTCGGAGAGCGTGCTCCTGTTCGTGGGGAGACCGGACGTGCAGATGGCCGCGAGGGACGCGCTTGTGGGCGCGGGGTACGAGGTGGTGGAGGCCGTAAGCCTGGAGGACGCCCGGCACGCGCTCGAGGTGCACTCGGAGGAGATAGGGCTGTTCGTGCTGGGGCTGGACTCACCCACTCCCAGGCAGACCAAGGATCTGCTGCGCCACTACTGAGGGGCTCTCGGCGAGAGGGTGCCGGTGGTGCTATTGACCACGCATCCCATCTCCAGAGAGGAAGCGACGGGCTGGGGCTGTGCGGACGTGGTGCCGGTGCCGTTGGAGGCGCAGGATCTGTTGGTGGCGGTGGGAAGAGAGCTGGGAAGCTCGGGCTAAGGCTGCCGGAGGCCCTCGAGGAGGGGCGATTAGCCCGGACGCGGACAGGGCCCCTTGCTCATCCCGCCTCGGACGGGCACAGCCTCCATCCGCACCCGCCCGACCGCTTCGCCTCGTACATCGCCCTGTCCGCCCTCCTCAACAGCTCGTCCGATGCCACTCCCCGGCCCACGGCTCCCCCCACGCTCACCCTCGTCCTCACCTCCTCTCCAGCTATCAGGTACGGCCCGCCCAGCTCCCGTACCACCCGCGCGGCCGCCCTGCTCGCCTCCTGATCGCCCGCGCCCTCCAGCACCAGCACGAACTCGTCCCCACCCAGCCTCGAGACGGTGTCGTGGGCCCCCACCAGGCCCACCAGCCTGCCGGCCGTGCTCTTGATCAGCTCGTCCCCACACTCGTGCCCCAGGCGGTCGTTCACCTCCTTCAGCCCGTCCAGGTCCACGAACAGCACCGCGAGCTGAGAGCCCGAACTCAGAGCCCGGTGCATCCTCTCCTCGAGCAGCGCCCGGTTGGCCAGCCCCGTCAGGTGGTCGTGGTGCGCCTCGTAGGAGAGCCTGCCGGCCCTCTCCAGCGCCCCCTCCAGCCTGCTCGACAGCTCCGTCCGCTCGTGCACGAGCAGGTACATCCCCCAGACGGGCAGCACGATCAGCACGAGCGCAAAGGGGGAGAGGCGCGCGAGCAGCACCGCGCCGAGCCCCAGCCCGAGGCCCACAGAGTGGGAGAGCAGGCTGAGGCGCCCCATCTGTCTCCAGAAGCCCACCCACAACCTGCCCGAGGCGAGGTGAAGCATCGTGGCGGTGGTGCCGGTGTTGAGCACGAACATCAGCGCGGCCCCCACAACGAGCAGGAGCAGTGCCGAGGGCGAGTCAAGTGTGGGAGCGGGGCTCCCCCGAGCCCACAGCACCCGAGAGGTCAGCCCCATCGAGAGCGCGAGCGAGGAGGAGTTGAACCGCGACTTGGCCGGGGGCAGGCGCCTGAGGAGGGAGCTTGTAAGC
>CADDYR010000380.1 GCA_902810765.1 Chloroflexota bacterium | reverse complement strand
TGGCGCACACGGTCGCCGTGGCCTCGGGCAAGGGCGGGGTCGGCAAGAGCACGCTCGCGGTGGGCATCGCGCTGGGGCTCGCCCAGAGCGGCGCGCGCGTGGGGCTCCTGGACGCCGACGTGTACGGCCCGAACGCACCGATGATGCTGGGAGTGGAGAGCCCGCCGAGCCAGCAGGGCACGACCCTCTACCCGGCCGAGAGCCACGGCGTCAAGCTGATGAGCACCGCGTTCTTCATGCAGCCCGATCAGCCGGCGGTGTGGCGCGGCCCGATGGTCGGCAAGATGATCCAGGAGCTGCTCGGCACGGTGGACTGGGGCCAGCTCGACTACCTGGTGGTGGACCTCCCACCGGGGACCGGCGACGCCTCGCTGACGCTCGCCCAGGCCGTCCCGCTCTCCGGGGCCGTGATCGTGACGACGCCGCAGGACGTCGCGCTCTCGGACGTGGCGCGCGGCGTGGCGATGTTCAAGAAGCTGAAGGTGCCCGTGCTCGGCCTGGTCGAGAACATGAGCTACTTCGTCTGCCCGCACTGCGGCGACCGCACCGACATCTTCGGGCACGGAGGCGAGCTTACCGCCCGGAAGCTGAAGCTGGACTTCCTGGGCGAGGTGCCGCTGCACCCCGCGATCCGCGAGGGCGGAGACATCGGCCAGCCGATACTCGTGACCGCCCCCGATTCCCCTCAGGCCGAGGCTTTCCGAAGCATCGCGGAGAGGGTAGCGGCGCGCCTGAGCGTGCTGACCCACGAGGCGAAGCAGTCCGTGCTCGACCGCGGGTTCATCCCGCTGACCCCGCGCTAGCTCGCGGACACCGGGCGCACGGTGAGCACGGAGAGGCTCGGCTGGAGCGAACTCCCGCACCAGAGCTTCACCTACGATCCACACCTCCTGAGCCTGCGCTGGTGCCTGGAGTGCGGGCAGGCGTTCCGATGGCGCGAGACTCCGGACGGCTGGTGGACGGGCGTGGTGGAGGGCCGGGCGCTCCGCATCCGGGGCGACGGCGGCACCTTCACCTACGCGGCTTACCCCTCCCTGCCGCGCCCGGACTTCTGGCACGACTACCTCAGGCTGGACTTCGACCTGCGCGAGGTCTACGAGGCTTTCTCGGGCGATCCGCACCTTGCGGCCTCGTTCAGGAGCTGGTCGGGGATGCGCGTGATGCGCCAGGACCCGACCGAGACGATCATTACGTTCCTGTGCACGACCGCGAACTCGATCCCGAGAATCACCCGCGCGATCGAGCGGATGAGCCTCAGGTGGGGCGAGCCGATCGCGGTGATCGACGGCAGGGCGTACCACGCGTTCCCGCGGCCGGAGGTGTTCGAGGAGGACATCGTGGAGGAGCTCGCCGCGGACTGCAACCTGGGGTACCGCGCGCTGAACCTCGTGCGCGCCGTGCGGGAGATCAACTCGAGGCCCGAGGGCTGGGCGGACTCGCTGAGGCGGGTCCCCTATGAGCGGGCCCGAGAGGAGCTGATGAGCGTGCGGGGGATCGGCCCGAAGATCGCCGACTGCGTCGCTCTGTTCGCGCTGAGCAAGGACGAGGCCGTGCCCGTGGACACGCACATCCGACAGGTGACGATCGAGCTGTACCTTCCGGAGATCACCACGAAGTCGCTGACGGCGAACACTTACAACCGTATCTCGGGCTACTATCGTGAGCGCTTCGGCCGCTACGCCGGATGGATCCAGCAATATCTCTTCTTCTACCACCTGACGCGGCATCGGGAGGTGCCGTTGTAGTGCGCGCTGTTCTGTTCGATCTCGACGACACCCTGATCCCCGACCTGGAGGCCTCGACGGCCGCGTTCGAGGCGGCGTGCGGCCCGCTGAGGGAGTCGCACGGGCTCGACCCCGCCGAGGTCGGGAGGAGCGTGGCGGCCCACGCGCGAGCTCTGTGGAGGGCGTCGCCCCACATCGGGTACTGCCGCGCGATGGGCATCGCCTCGTGGGAGGGGCTGTGGGCGACGTTCGAGGGCGACGACCCGAACCTGCGCGCGCTGAGGCGGTGGGCTCCGGAGTACCGTGCGGGGG
>CADDYR010000379.1 GCA_902810765.1 Chloroflexota bacterium | reverse complement strand
CCGGTCTCTAGCTTGGTCATCTGTGTAGCCGTCATCTCCTCGTCCCCTTGATCTTGTGGTAGTGGGGCTCCCCGGCCTCAGCCCTCAGCTCTCGTTGGATGCTCTCGAAGTGCTCCTGCCCGATCAGCCCCGGCAGCACCTCCCTGAGCAGGTGGTCGGCTGCCTGGCTGGTCGTCTTGAAGCGCGGGCTCGTGCGCACGAACACCTTGAGGGCCTCCAGCACGTCGGGCGAGACGAAGAACGTCGTCCTGAGCTTGTTCATCGAGTTGGTCACGAGCCTCAGCTCCTTTCGCTGCTGATTGCTCTGTTCGGCGGTGCCGGAACCTCCATCCCCTTGATCCCGTCGCCGAAGTACGCCATCGCCCCCTCGACCTCATTGATTGGGTACAGCCGGTCCTCGCCCTTGGGCTGTCCGTTGGAGTACCAGTACTCGGCGCTCGCCCCGTGGCTGCCCCACACCATCGGGTCCTCCACGATGAAATACCGTCCGTCCGGAGTGATTCCCCGGACGATGAAGATGTGCAGGAACTGGGCGGTGTAGTAGCGCCCGGTCCGCAGCCTCGGGTCGTTCGAGGCTCCGTCCGCATCCGGTCCCGGGGAGACGGCGCCCATGTTGCCCGCGACCTCCACGATCGAGCCCCTCTCAAGCGCGGCCTCGATGTCATGGGCGTCCGCGATGTCCAGGCGATAAGGCACGTGGTAGTAGTCGAGCAGGCGAGCGTTGTCGAGGATCGAGGTGTCACCGTCCCTGCCGATCCTCATCCTGAGAGCGCTGATGGGCACCCGGAGAGCCGTATACCACTCGATGGCCATCGCGGTCGATGTGGGGCCGCAGTTGGTGTTCTGGTTGCGCTCCGGATCGTAGGAGTCGTACTCCCCCTGATAGCGGTACCAGGGGATGGAGCCCGCGGGTGAGGGATAGTCGGCAAGGAACTGGACCGGCAGAGTAACGGGAGGCGACGCGTTGGCGCGGATGATCCCGAGGACTTTCAGCCCGTATGACTCCCCGCAGTCGAAGCCGCGCGCCGCGTTCACACGATCGCTGCACGGGTTGTAGGTGCCTGCGAACGCCCGGAGGCTGGCGGCCCCTCTACGGGGATAGTACGCGCCCACGTAGTCGAACCATATGCGGACGCCCGCCTGTACCGAGGGGCATCGGCCCCAGCGATGACCAAGGCTCGACGGACCCGGCGTGCAGCCGTAAAGCTCGCTTGCCTCCCGCATCGCGCTCCACGTCATGTTGCCGCCGTTCGTGGGCACGTTAAGCCCGTCGGTATCGAGCTGGGACTCGAGATCCCACACGCCCACGAGTAGCAATGGGTCCACGTGGCTAGCTTGGGCCGCCTCCAGGATCAGCTGGCCCTTGCCGCCCAGCGGTGAGGCTGGGTTGATCCGGGCGATCACCCGGTTGATGCGGTTAGCATCGCTCGGCCCGAACCCCAGGTCGTGGATACTTACCTTGCCCAGCAGCGACCGGTTGTCCGTGTTGTTTGAACTCCACGCGAGCGTGCTCGCTGGGTACACCGGTCCCGAGATAGGCATCACGAACTCGGTGTTGCCCTCCGATTGCGATCTCTGCCCGCTCAGCCCCCCGAGCTGCGAGAGCCCCGCTGAGAAGAAGCACAGCGGCAACAGGAAGAGAGCCGCAAGCCCCAGCAGCAGCGTCTTCATCGGACCACCGCAAGCCTCTCGGTTGGACGGGCCTCACGGAGCGCCTGTCCGTGGGTGCGCGCCAGCTCCCGGACCGCCCGCAGCACGTCCCCGCCCACCTCCTCGATGGTGCGCTCCCTCAGCTCACGCTCCTCCCTTTGGGAGGTGAAGAGCCAGTACTCTTCCGGAGTCACGTACACCCTCAGAGATCCGGAGTTCGCCCCCTCCGGGATGTGCACGTAGGCGCCCGCCCCCGCGCCCTCCGGCCGCTTGTCCGTGCCCAGCGCGGCGATCCGGTCCATGGCGTCGTCGGTGAGCTGGAACACGGCTTGGAGGTCTCCCAAACTCACCTGCCCCTGCTGGAACAGCACCCTGACGCTGGAGGTGTTGAGGACCACCCTGCCCAG
>CADDYR010000378.1 GCA_902810765.1 Chloroflexota bacterium | reverse complement strand
CGCACGGTCCTCTCGGGGATGTTGTGCGGCAGCTCCTCGGCCTCCCCTCCGGTGCGCCTGAGCTCCGCGTACCGCTCGTACTCGCGCGCGGCCTCCTCTGCCGCAGCGAGCCCGTGCAGGCTCGCGACGATCTCGGTCACGAGCTGCTTCTTCACCTCCCGCGGGTCCGCCTCTCCGCTCTCGACCGCCGCGAGCCTGCGCTCGATCTCGGCCAGGGGAAGCTCCGTGAGCAGGCGGAAGTACTGCGGCATGCGCTCGTCGGACATGGTCATCAGGCGGTTGAACTGCTCCTGCGGGGGCCAGTCCACCGCGACGAAGTTCCCCAGGCTCTTGCTCATCTTCTCGGTGCCCGTGAGCCCGATGAGCAGCGGGCTCGTCACGACCACCTGGGGCTCCTGCCCGTGCAGGCGCTGCATGTCGCGCCCGAAGAGGCAGTTGAACTCTTGGTCCGTGCCGCCGAGCTCCACGTCCGCTCGGATCGCGACCGAGTCCATCCCCTGCAGGATCGGGTAGAACATCTCGTGCAGGAAGATCGTCTGCTCGGGGTCCTCGAAGCGGCGGCCGAAGTACTCTCCGTGGAGCATCTGCTTGACCGAGACGTGCGCGCCGATCCGGATCAGGTCGCTCATCGTGAGCCTGCTGAGCCACTCGCTGTTCCACACCACCTCAGCGCGCTCGAGGTCGAGGATCCTGCCCGCCTGCTCGCGGTAGGTCGCGGCGTTCTCGCGCACCTGCTCGTGCGTCAGGGGCGGCCTCGCAGCCGTCCGGCCGGAGGGGTCGCCCACGGTCGCGGTGAAGTCGCCTATGACCAGGATCGCGTGGTGCCCGAGCTCCACGAAGCGCTGCAGGTTGCGCAGCACGACCGTGTGCCCGAGCGTCATGTTCGTGATCGTCGGATCTATTCCAAGCTTGACCCGCAGCGGCCTGCCCTCTCGCTGCGCGCGCTCGAGCCTGTCACGGAGCGCGCGCTCGTCCGGCAGGATCTTCTCCGCCCCCTTGCGGATGACCTCCATCTGCTCCTCGACCGAGAGTGGTGCGTTCGTCGTAACCATGTGCTTCTCCAGGATGGGTGATCTAAAACACCAGCACCCCTCCGAACCCAAGGACGGAGGGGTGCTTCCGCGGTACCACCTTGATTGGCCCGTGACGGGCCCGCTCTGCGCGGGCGCGTGCCCGCCGCCCCTGTAACGGGGGGCTCCCGGCTCGGCCTACTCGCCCGGGGGCTTTCGGCCTGCGACTCCGGACCGTATTTCGGCCGCCGGGGGCGGCAGGCTCGCAGCGACCGCCTGCTCTCTGAATCGCCCGGTCCGGCGCCTACTGGGCGTCCTTCACCGTCTTTGCGATATCGCCGGATTCGAGATCCGACGGATAGAGTATATCGGGAGGGGGATCGGTTGGGCAACCCTCAGCGGAAGTCGTAGCCCCCGAGCACGTACCCGTTCTCCGCGCTCACGATCACGTTCAGCTCCCGGTCCGGAGACCTCGTCGGCATAGGGGTGCCCGAGACATCTCCACCCGACAGCGGCATCCTCACCCCCTCGTACGAGACTATCCACACCGGTATGTCCACGAACCCGTCCGGGTGCTTGTCAGCCAGGTGTGCTCGCTGAAGGATGTACAGGTAGGCTTGAGGAGGCTCGCGCGTCAGCAGCACGTACTTCGCGGTCACCCAGGGGGCGTGTCCCGGCACGTAGCCCACCCGATTGGCTATGGCTATCGCCTGCCTCTCGGACACCTTCGGCGGCCTCATCGAGGCGGGAGGGGTACGGAAGATCCATCCCTGCATGCTCTTGCTGTGGTTGTCTATGCCCGGCGTCCAGGTGGGGATGCCCCGAGGGGGAGTGAGCGCGACCGTGGGCAGGTTCTCGGTCGGCAGGGTGGGGATCGGAGGTGGGGTGAGGTCGGGACGTACGGGGCGAGTCGCTGCAGGATTGGCGCCGGCCATCCCGCTCCTCGGTGTCTGATGCCTGGAGGAGGCGAGTATCGCGGTGAGCGCTGCCAGGCACACCAGAACGGTCACCCCGCCCATCAGCGGGAGCTGCAAGCGCGGTCTCTGGGTGCTCATCGGCCCACACCTCCAACTCTCTGCAGGTATGACGGATAGCTGAAGAGCTTGCC
>CADDYR010000377.1 GCA_902810765.1 Chloroflexota bacterium | reverse complement strand
CCGAAGGACCTGTCCGGGCGGGTGGCGTTCGTGACGGGCGGCGCGGGAGCGCGACGACCTGCTCGCCTCCGTGCTGCCCGCGCTGCGCGGCGCCGTCTCGGAGGGCGGGCCGAAGATACTGCAGGTCGACACCTCCGATGAGGTACTGGAGCTAGTGTGCGGGCGCGACGCGCGTGAGACCGCCCAGGTTGGAGCCGCCTGCCCCGACCATCTCGTGCACACCAAGATGCGACCGCTCTGGGTGGACTTCGATCCCTCGCGCGAGGGCGAGGTGGAGCTGCGCAGGAGGCTCGTGGAGGGCGTCGGGCGCTACCGCGAGGAGTACAGGGAATACTTCGAGCGTAACTGCTCGGCCGACGAGGCGATGGCCGATCCGAACCCGCGCGTCGTGCTAGTCCGGGGAGTGGGGATGGTGACGTCGGGCAAGGACCTCAAGGCCGCCCGGCTGTCGCGCGACCTGTACCACCGCGCCGTGGCCGTGATGCGCGGCGCCTCCGCGCTCGACCGCTTCGTCTCTCTGAACGAGGAGGAGTCGTTCGCGATCGAGTACTGGCCGCTCGAGCTGTACAAGCTCACGCTCGCGCCCCCTCCGAAGGACCTGTCCGGGCGGGTGGCGTTCGTGACGGGCGGCGCGGGAGGCATCGGGCGAGCGGTGTCGGCGGCGCTCGCGGCCGAGGGGGCCTGCGTCGTGGTGGCCGACCTCGACCTCGACGGCTCGAACGAGGTCGTGAGCGAGCTGAGCGGGCAGGGCGAGGCGGTGTTCCTGGACGTGACGCGCGAGGACGCGGTCGTCGAGGCGTACCGCGCGGCCGTGCTCTCCTACGGCGGAGTGGATATCATAGTGTCGAACGCGGGCCTCGCCTCGAGCGCGCCCGTCGAGGAGACGAGCGTCGAGCTGTGGGACCGCAACCACTCGGTGCTCACGAAGGGGTACTTTCTGGTCGCGCGGGAGGCGTTCAGGGTGCTGAGGAGCCAGGGACTCGGGGGGAGCATCGTGTTCGTCGCGTCGAAGAACGCGCTCGCCGCGGGCAGGAGCGCGAGTGCCTACTCCTCCGCAAAGGCCGCCGAGCTGCACCTGGCGCGCTGCCTGGCGGAGGAGGGCGGCGAGCTCGGAATAAGGGTCAACACCGTGAACCCCGACGCAGTGCTCCAGGGCTCGAAGATCTGGCAGGGCTCGTGGAGGGAGGAGCGCGCCCGGGCATACGGCATCGAGCCGGACGAGCTCGAGGAGCACTACCGTCAGCGCACGACGCTGAAGGTGAACATCTATCCGGAGGACGTGGCGCAGGCGGTGCTGTTCTTCGCCTCGCCCACCAGGTCCGCCAAGAGCACGGGCAACGTCCTGAACGTGGACGGCGGCGTGCCCGCGGCGTACCCCAGGTAGGTGGTGGTCTTGCGCGTCTCGCTGTTCATCACCTGCTTCAACGACACCCTCTTTCCCGAGACCGGGAGGGCGACGGTGCGCCTCCTGGAGCGGCTGGGGCACACGGTCGAGTTCCCGGAGGAGCAGACCTGCTGCGGGCAGATGCACTTCAACACGGGGTACCAGCGGGAGGCGGTACCCCTCGCCCGCCGGTTCGTCGAGGTGTTCCGCGACTCCGAAGTGGTCGTCGCCCCCTCCGCATCGTGCGTCGGGATGGTGCGCGAGTTCTACCCGAAGCTCGCGGAGCTGTCAGGCGACGCGCAGCTCCGCGAGGAGGTACAGAGCCTCTCCGGAAGGGTGTACGAGCTCTCGGAGTTCCTCGTGCACAGGCTCGGGATCGAGGACGTCGGCGCGTACTACCCCCACCGGGTGACCTACCACCCCACCTGTCACTCGCTCCGGGTGCTCAGGGTGGGAGACGCCCCGCTCCGGCTGCTGCGCAGGGTCCGGGGGATCGAGCTCGTCGGGCTCGGGGAGGCCGAGGAGTGCTGCGGCTTCGGGGGCACGTTCGCCGTGAAGAACGCGGACACCTCGATGGCGATGCTCGGGGACAAGGTGCGGCACGTGCTCGACACGCGTGCCGAGGTGTGCACCGCCGGGGACAACTCCTGCCTGATGCAGATCGGCGGCGCGCTCAGCAGGCAGCGTGCGGGAGTCCGCGCGGTGCACCTCGCCGAGATACTCGCCTCTACCGGGG
>CADDYR010000376.1 GCA_902810765.1 Chloroflexota bacterium | reverse complement strand
ACAGGAGTTCGGATTCCGCCCCTTCGTCGCGATACAACCTCACGCCGAGCGCGGCGCGTATTTTCCGCTCGAGGAGGGCGTGGTGCACGGTGAGGGCTGGCTGCCCGCGTGGCGAGAGTTCGGACCGGACGCGGAGCCGCCGTTGTCGGCTCGCTGGGTTGCCTTCGATCTGGGTCCTTGGACCGCAGGGGCGACTTGGGGAGATGAGCTCAGCCTACGCAGCGGTACCGATCGATGGACTCGAGCAGCGCTTCGCGGAAGCGAGACACCTCTGGGCGTGGGAGACACATGGAGCTCAGGACCTATCACCTTGCAATTGACTCGCGCGGGTTGGAGAGAGATCGCCCGCAGAGCTGGGCAGGGGCCGGACCTCCTGCGGGCGGAGCCCTTGCCCGCCGCGACCGTCCGGCTGCTGCCCTCGCCACTGCTTCTGCAGGAGGGCGCCAACGAGGCCCGAGCTGAAGCGGTCTCATACTTTCCCCGGCCTGTATCTGGCCGGGTACACCTTACGGCTCCCGGGTCTGTCTCTATTGAGCCCACCGAGCTCTCCTTCACGGACGTCAGCTCCATCAGCAGCCCGAGCCAGCCGGTCACGATTACCGCGACCGGCGCGGCCCGAGCTGAGTCCGTCGCCATCAAATCGAGTCTGCCGCTCGCTCGTGGAAGCCTGACGGCTCCGGCGATTGTACTCGGCGCGCGTGGCGAGGTACGAGTGGGCCAGATCTCGGATCACGGGATCAGTGCGTGGGAGGTGGAGAACGGCGTCCTGACCTTCAGGATTCGCCCCGACGTCCTCGCCAGCATGTACAGGCTCGAGTCCTCGGAAGGTGAGTGGCTTCGGGCCAGCTTCCCGCAGCCGGGACCGTTCCGCTGGTGGTATCCCGTATACGGGGGCATCTCCCCGATCCTGCGCAAGGCCCCTAAGGGAGATTTCCCAACCCCGCTTGGGGCACTCGTGGGGCTCACGTTCGAGGCCGAGGCAGTCGCGCGCACGGGCGCCGACGGTATCTCCTGGAAGGGAGTGCGGCTGTGGCAAGACGTCACAGACGAGGACCTTCGCGGCCTCCGGTTCACCGTGGAGTATCTGACTACCGCCCGCAGTAACGTCGTGGCCATTGCTACCACTATCGAAAGTCTCGGCCCAGCTCGCCGCATCAGCTACCGCACGGAGGTCTGGCCGAGCGACTCGCCGGAGGTGCCGATCGCCGTGTACCCAAGCCAGCCCTCGCTCGGCAGAAGTGGAGTGCGCGAGGAGGCGGAGATCTTCAGCCCGGACTGGGCCGCCGTCGATTACGCCGAGCGTGAGAAGCATCTCGTGCTCGTAAGTGCCCTCGGGACAAGGGTCGAGACGCTCTCCCTGGGAATGGATGTGCCGCGAATGGACGCGGTGCTCGAGACGATGGTCAAACTAGGACAGACCGCGCGAAGTGTCAGCTACCTCGTGCTGGCCGACGACCGTCAGCAGGCCCAGTTGTACGGCAGCCTCGCGAGGCTACGCGACCTATAGGCCCGTGCCCTGAAACTGGCCGTCGTATGGGTGCTCCACCTCCTGACCAGCATGGAAGAACACGAGCTGCACGAGCCGGGCGTGGCGCCTGAGCCGGAGACCGTACGGGTTGTAAACGACGAGCAGCGCCTCACCCTTGCCACGGTAGCCGGAGTCCCAGAGTGCGCTGGGGAGGGACGCACCCATCCGGAGTAGGCTGGAGCGCGGACGCGCGATGGCGAACCGGTCGTTAGGCACCGACACCGTCTCGTTGAATCGTATCTTGTACGCGCCTGCCTCGAGACGGACCCAACCCTCCGAGTCGAACGCCACATCCTCGGTCGGAGGAAGCACCCTCTCGACGTTGTCAAAGGCGAGCGCCCCCGCCCCCAGGAAGCGGTGGACGCTGGCGAGCGTGAGCTCCACGCCGTTCGGCTGCGTCTGGACCACGAGGTCCACGGCGTCCTCGACGAACGCGGCTCCTGTTCTGTCTTCGAGTGACTGCTGCATGTGGCACCTCCCGTTCGATGATACTTCGCGCCGGGGCAGGTTGCCGGTAGCCTACCGAACTGCGTGCCGCCTATAATTTGCGAGGAGGGCAGGCATTGATAGCATCGGTTACCGGCGTTCTGGAAGCCGTTGCGCCGGAC
>CADDYR010000375.1 GCA_902810765.1 Chloroflexota bacterium | reverse complement strand
CCCCCACTGCCCTCGCCACGGCGATCCCGTCGTCCACGGCATCTCCGACCTCATCCCCATCCGCGACGCCGTCCGGAACGGCAGCACCGGTGACCAGCCCCGCACCGTCCCCTACCGCACAGGCTCGCCTCGTGTACCCCGGAGTGCACCGCGTCACCCGCGCGCCCTACGTGTTCGAGCCCGACATCGCCGTGGACCCGAAGGACCCCGACCACCTCGTCGCCGCCTCCATCTCCCAAGCCAGGTACTCGTGCAGCGGTTCCGAAGTCCTGAGCGGTCAGTGCCGTACCAACATCGTCCTCGACGTGTCGGAGGACGGTGGCAGGAGCTGGAGGGAGCTTGGGCTGACGCGGCTGTGGAGTGGGACTCCATCCCTGGCCTTTGATTCCAGGGGCACCGTGTACGAGGCGGGGATGCTCGTGGGGATAGGCTCGATCTTCGTGAACCGGGGGCTCCCATCCAAAGACGAGCTGATGATCAGCCACGCGGTCCCAGGAAGTCCCGCTGGGAGCGACAGGCCCTGGCTGAGCATCGACCCTCGGACCGGGCACCTGTACCTCACCTATACGGGACCCACGACGGATGGACACGTGGGAGTGCTCCTCCAGCGCTCGGATGACGACGGCGGGAGCTGGTCCAGGCCCACGACAGCCGACCGGGGACCGGTGATGCACAGGAACGGTGTCCAGGTGGCTATCCCTCCGGACTACAGCGAGGCGATGATCGGAGAGCACGGGCACATAGCCGTGTCCTGGGCACAATCGCGGGGGCTCGGGCAGGTGCCGGCCGAGGCGGACGTGGAGGTGGCAACTTCGAGCGATGGGGGCAGGACGTTCTCCAAGCCAAAGGTGATCGCCCACAGCTGGGATGGTGTCACCGCCGCCTCTCACGAGGGGACGTACTACGTGTTCTACGAGGGCAGGACCTCGGATCGCCTCCACCTGATGGTGGCGATCTCGAGAGACGGTGGCCGCAGGTGGGCTCGCTCGGTGGTGAGCGGGCCGGTCGGGATGTACCTGGACCGGGCTCCGGCACCTGGGGTGGGCGTGGCACCCGACGGCACGGTGGACGTGGTGTTCTACTCGGCGCGCTCGCATTGCTTGAACCTGGCCGCGACGGAGCGGGGGCTGAAGAGGGCCATACTCGGGAGGGGAAGCTGGATAGACCCCTGCACCTACGACGTGTACTACACCTACAGCCGTGACGGCGGCAGGAGCTGGAGCCGACCCGAGCGACTGAACAGGGAGCCCGTCAAGGGGAAGGGCTTCCCACTCGTCCAGGGGGTTTCGACCGGAGGCCAGTACGTGGGGATGGCCTCCACCGACCGTTACGCCTACCCTATCTGGATCGAGGGCACCTCCGCCTACACCAGACGCATCCGGCGGTGAGATCCCCTCGGGGAACAGCTGATGCTGAGGGCTCGGGTGGAAAGGAGCGCGCCGATGTCCAACGCCGAGGACCTGGTGCCCGTGCCGGGCAGCGAGAGGGAGGTCCCCGAGGGGGGCCGGGTAATCGGGGAAGTTGACCCTGACGAGACCTTCGAGGTGAGCGTCCTGCTGCGCCCCGCGAGCCCGGAGGAGCACGCGAGCGCGCACGCCGAGGTCACGAGCGGCCAGCGCGCTCCCCTGAGCCGCGAGGAGTACGCGCGGCAGCTCGGGGCGAGCGAGGAGGACGTGGCCGCCGTGGAGGAGTTCGCGCGGGCCCGAGGGCTCGAGGTGACGGATGTGAGCCGGCCCCGCAGGACCGTCGTGCTGCGCGGCACCGCCTCCGCCCTGTCCGGTGCCTTCGGCGTGAGCCTCGCGCGCTGCGAGCTCGGCGCCGAGACCTACCGGGTCCACACGGGCCCGGTGCGCCTCCCGCCCGAGCTCGCGCCGAGGATCGCCGGGGTCTTCGGGTTCGATACCACGCCACAGGCACGGCCGCTGTTCCGCGTGGCGCCGCCACAGGTGATAGCGGCGCCCGAGGCGGCCGTCTCGTACAGCCCGCTCGATATCGCCCGAGCCTACTCGTTCCCTGCCGACGCGATCGGCTCGGGCCAGGCGATAGGCATCATCGAGCTGGGAGGGGGCTTCGATCAGCAGGACCTCGTAGCGTACTTCCAGTCGCTCGGCCTCGCGACGCCCGCGGTGTACTCGGTCTCGGTGGACGGCGGG
>CADDYR010000374.1 GCA_902810765.1 Chloroflexota bacterium | reverse complement strand
CACGCGTACGCCGCGGACGGATAGTAGCCCGGACCGACGAGGGTGAACGTCATCAGGCCCTCGCCCCGTGGGTTCACGCCGATGGACGGGAACAGCACGTTCTGGCCCAGAACAGCGACGTACCCTTGGCGCACGATCCGCGCCTGCACCTGTCCGCCCGAGACGGACGGCGACACGATGAAGTAGGCGATGCCCGCCTGGTCCGAGCTGCCGAGCCTCACGACGGTGTTGACCCCGGACCAGAGCTTGCCGTCCGCGTACACGACCTGGTTCATCCGGTCGTCGTTCGAGTCGAGGAACTCGAGCTTCCCCTGGGGCTTCAGCGAGTCGCCGAACGGTGTCGGGCCGTCCTTCTGCGCGGCGGCCGGCGGCTGGCCGTACACCTCGCTCTGCACCACCGCGCTCGTGAGGCTGACGCTCGGCGAGGCGCTGTCGAGCGAGCTCGTGTTCGTCATCGCCCAGGTGGCGATCCGGTCGTCCAGGGGTGGGTGGGCGAAGAACTGCAGCGAGCTCATGAAGTACTCCGTGCCGCCGCTGCCGAGGTCGTACTCATCACCCGGCGGGGTCGTCGCGGGCTGGATGGAGTAGGCGATGGACTCGGCGAGCGGGATCTGCCCGATGTGCACGACCGGGGGCATCACGCCGGCCACGAGCTTCGCCTTCGACATCGCGTAGACCTGAGCGCCGTTGAACCCGCCCGTGAACAGCGGGAACTCGTTGGTGCTCACGTAGAAGCCGTACTCGTCCGCGCCGATCAGCGGCTGATCGCCCAGACAGGGACAGCCCGGGTGGCTGGGCGTGCCGTTCGACCCGTCGTCCGTGGTGTCCAGGCTGTATATCCTGTAGTCGCCGGCGGGGTCGCCGGTCGTGCTCACCGCGATGAGCACGCTCGTGTGGCCCAGGAACGCCCCGGCATCGGGTCCCGTCGGGACCGTGTCTATCTCGAGCACCGTCACGAACCAGCGGCCCGTGTCGGGGTCGTAGTAGCACTTGGGGTCGCTCAGGAACGGCCCGTAGACGCTCTCCTCGGGGGTCGCGCCCCTGACGATCGCCGAGGGGAGGTTGTAGAACGGGTTGAGGGCGGTGGGGCCAGAGAGCAGGTGTCCGGAGGTGTCGTACACCGCGAGCGCGAGGTTCACGCCCTCCATCACGTAGCCGTGCCCGACGCACAGCGCCTGGTCGGGCGGCTCCAGGCTGAACTGGTTGCCGTTGTCCGCAAGCCGCTGCTGCAGGTGGTTCAGGCCGCTGAACCCCGCAAAGCCCGGGTTGTCCGTCGTCACGGGCAGGCCCTGAGGGGTCGGCACGTGCGCCGCGGGGGCCTTGATGGGGCTCGTGCCCGACTTCGGTATCTGTTCGTCCACCTCGGGCCCGACCCGCGTCTCGTTCCCGACCGCGGAGCGGGCCATGGCCCCCCTCCTGGCGGTCAGGTTGGTCTTGCCCTTGTAGGTAAGGTGCGTGATCGTCCTGTGGCCGACGCCGCCCTTCGCAGCGACGCTCGCGGGGTGAGCCGAGTAGCCGCTCACGAGCATCACCAGGACGGCCAAGGCGGCCAGTAGCCTCGTTGCCTTCACGAGATCTCCTCCCTTCCGGAACGCTGGTCCGGGACACGTAACGGATGAGCCGGGAACGAAGCCGATCTGTCCTCCGGATGCCGCGCGATGGTCCGAGAACCACGGGGGGATCGCGCAGCGGCATCCGCTCACTCCACGCTCGGTCACCTCCCTTCGCTGGGACCTGACTCCCGCGCCGACCGCGGTGCGCAGAGGATACTACCAGCCCTGAGAAAAGTCAATCTATCTCGTTGTCGGCCTCGTCTTGGTCTATCGCGCTATACTTGCACTCGCGCACATGATGGCTTCCCTTCCAGACACACCTCGGAGGCGACATTGAGGGCCCACCGCCTGGAGTTCACCGAATCCGAGAACCCGTGGGCACCAACGGCGGTGGTCGAGGAGATCAACGAGCGCACGGGCAGCGGGCTCCAGCTCGTGGGCCTGGCCGAGCAGACCGGTGGCGTCAGCAGCGCCGCGTACGTGCGGTGGCCGGACGGTCGAGATGGTGCCCTCACCAGGACCGATACGCCACTCGACCGGATGCGCCAAACGGCGGAGGTGATCTCGATGGCCCGATCCCTCGGCCTACCCGTTCCACGC
>CADDYR010000373.1 GCA_902810765.1 Chloroflexota bacterium | reverse complement strand
CCTCAGCGCGCTGCTCCGCTGTCCCGAGAGGGCGTACAGGCGCATCAGCCCGGCGTGCGCCTCCTCGCGCGCGGGGTCCTTCGCCACCACCCTCCGCAGAGGCTCGATGGCCAGGCCGAGCTCTCCGGAATCCACGAGCGCCGGGGAGAGCTCCGTGAGCAGCTCGATGTACAGCTCGGCCAGCGCGTCCCGCCTGACGGCTGCCCAGTCCTCGTACAGGTCCTCGGGGAGCAGGTCGCCGGTGTACAGCTCGAGCGCCGCCTCGTACGCCGCCGGGTCACGGGTGATCCGCGCCGCCCTCGCGGCGGACTCGAACGCCTCGGCGTCCACCCAGATCGACCCGCGCTCGGAGAGCCATACCTGGCTCCCGTGGCTCTGCAGCCAGCGGGAGGGCTCCGAGGGGTCGAGCACCCGGCGGGCGATGTGCAGGGCGTATCGCAGGTTGTTGGCAGCCGAGGCGGGATCGAGCTCGGGCCAGAGCACGTCCGTTATCTGGTCGCGGTCGAGACGGTGGGAGGGAGCGAGCGCGAGCAGCTTGACGATGCTCGCGGCCTTGCGCAGCCGCCAGGCTGACGCCGCGGCCTCGTACGGACCCGCCTCCACCCGGAAGGCGCCCAGCACGTGAACGCGCATCACCTCCGTGCCGCGCTCGTCGGTTCCAGCCAGGCCCATAGCAAGGGAATCTTATCACGGCACGGTGCAGAAACCGTAGAGATCTCACGCCGCGCCCACCCCTAAAGCGCGAAAAGGGACGCGGGAAGATCCCCGCGTCCCTGTCCGTATCATACGGACTCCGGGTAAATCCTTACCGATTGGCGCCCTGGTACCGCCCACGTCTGTCATCCTGAGCGCAGCGAAGGATCTATCCCCCGTAACTATAGATTCTTCGGCCTGCGGCCTCAGAATGACAGGGGTGGGGCAGTGGCTCAGTATGACAGACTCATCATCCGGATTCGGTATCACCCGGCGTCGTCGCGCTTCGAGCGCATCAGGCGGGCCTGGGAGTACGCCCCGCTGCCCGCCATCCCGATGAGCACCGCCGCGAGGACGACCCTCGCCACGGGCGCGAGCTCCGGGAAGCGCCCGACCGCCTCCGAGAGCGCAGCAAGCAGGCCCGCGGCGATAACGCTCGCGAGCCCCGTCCACCGCACGCCCATCCCCATCCGCTTCAGCCACTCGACGATCAGCGGCACGAGCACCATCGCCGGGACCCCGAGCAGCAGTATCCTGTCGGCTATGATCGCACCTCCCGCTCCCCGAGCACCTCCTTGCACTCGGTGTACCGGCCCGCGCTCGAGTGTACCCAGCCGTAACCACTCTCCCGCGCGATGTGGTACCAGCGCGACGAGCCCGCCACCCTCTGCCCTCCGTCGGTGTAGCCGTCGGTCGCGTACACCTCCGGTCCCAGCGGCCGCAGCACCCTGCCCGCGCGCGAGGGCGCGGACCTGGCGATCGCGCCGGGAGCGGTCACGATAAACGCGCCCCTGCGCCACACGACTCCGGGCTTCGCCCCCTTCGGCGGCTTCACTCCGAAGTACGCCTGGATGCCCTCGATGATGCCCCGCGCCACCGCGTCGGGGCTGCCGGTCAGCACTCTCACGTCGTGGGCGTTCTCGTGCGAGCCGCACTCGACGAGCGCGGATATGAACTCCTGCTCGGCGTAGAAGATGTACTTCGAGAAGTCCATGTCGCCCAGGCGGGTGACCACGCGCACGTAGCCAATGCTCATCCGACGGGCGACCGCCGGAGCCACCGCCGCGGCCAGCCGATACGACTGCCGCCTCACCCCGTCGGCCGCCACCCCGTACAGCCCGAACACGTGCGAGGTCGCACCCGAGTCGGAGTGCAGGTTCAGCACGATCTTGTCCTCGTAGGGGCCGGGCTGACCGCGCAGCCACTCCGCGGCCTCGCGCTGCTGCTGCCTGAGGAGCGGATAGCCCGGCCCGCTCTCGAGCCCCGGCCAGATCAGCCTCACGCTGAACCCCGGAGCGCGAGACAGCAGGTCTCGGGCGCGCTCCCCCACGACGTGCATCCCCTCGCCCTCGACGTACCCGTTCAGCCCGTGATTTCGCTGCACGCTCGGCAGCAGCACTACGCTCCTGGTCATCCCCTCCTCCTGTATCTCACCACTCTGGTTCCACTAGGTGTCATTCCGAAGCCCTCCTCTACCCCTATC
>CADDYR010000372.1 GCA_902810765.1 Chloroflexota bacterium | reverse complement strand
AACCTATCCTGCCCCCGTCCCCGTTGAACACCCCTTTCTCGTAGTCGTTCCTGAGCTGGATCACCCTGTCCCCTGCTCGGTACACCCGGTTGCCGTATCGGTGTTCCGCCTTGCCCTGTGGGTTGAGCTCGGCCTGCAGCCTCTCGTTGAGCTGCTCAGTGCCGCATCTGCCCGACCTCATAGGCGAGAGCACCTGTACGTTCTGGGCCGACACACCGAACCTCCTCGGGATGCGCCTCACTACCAGGTCCACCACGAGCTCCGCCGCCCTCTCGGGATCCTCTTCGCGGAACACGAAGAAGTCCTCGATCCCCCCCGCCCCACTCGGGCAACAGCCCCCGGTTCACCCTGTGCGCGTTCTGGATGAGCGCGCTGCCCTCGGCCTGCCTGAACACCTTCGTCAGGCGCGTCACCGGCACCACGCCCGAGCCTGTGAGGTCTCCGAGCACGTTGCCGGGGCCCACCGAAGGCAGCTGGTCGGGGTCTCCGACGAGCAGGAGGTGCGTGCCTACTCCCACCGCCCTGAGGAGCTGATGGGCCAGGAAGGTGTCGAGCATCGAGACCTCGTCCGCTATGACGAGATCGGCGTGCAGTGGATTGTCTAGGTCGTGGGTGGGCCGTCCGCCGGGCTGCAGCCCCAAGAGACGGTGCAGCGTCTTGGCCTCAGCACCCGTGACCTCGCCCAAGCGCTTCGCCGCCTTGCCCGTTGGGGCTGAGAGCACCACCCGCTTGCCCGCCCGTGCCAACAGGCTGACCAGCGCCCTCTGGGTCGTGGTCTTGCCCACCCCGGGGCCTCCGGTGAGCACGGACACGGGGCACCTGATCGCCCTCACCACACCTTGGGCCTGCTCACGAGTGAGCGAGATGCCCGAGGTCCTCTGAAGCCAGGGCACAAGCCTCTCTACCGTGAGAGCCTGCATGTCCGAGAGCCTGTCCTCGGCCTCGGGCACTTGGCTGAGCCTTCGGATCGAGGAGGCTATCGAGCGCTCCGAGGCGTAGTGGACCGGCAGCCACACCACCCGCTCCCCGGGCACAGCAGCGAGGCCGGGGGTGGAGCCCTCGTGCGCCTCGACGCGCTCGCCGCCCTCCTCGACCACCGTCTCGACCCTGAGCGCGCGCTCGAGCACGAGGGACTCCAAGGCCTCAGCGACCTGTGCCTCCTCCACCTCGAGGAGCTGGGAGGCCCTCCGGACGAGCAGAGGCTCGGGCAGGCAGGTGTGGCCCTCGCCCTCCCCCGCCTCCTCGAGCGCGAACAGCACCCCAGCCCTCACCCTCCGGGGATCGTCCGAAGACACTCCCGCCTGCCGGGCTATCTTGTCCGCGGTCCTGAAGCCTATCCCCCACACCTCCCGAGCGAGGCGGTAGGGCTCCTCCCTCACCACGCGCGCCGACTCCTGCCCGTACTCTTTGAAGATCCTAACCGCGAGCGAGGTGGAGACCCCGTAGCCCGAGAGGGCTATCATCACCTCCTTGATCGCCCTCTGCTCCTCCCAGGCGTGCGCGATGAGCTCGGCCTTCCTCGGCCCCACGTCGCGCACCTCCCTGAGGCGCTCGGGCTCCTCTTCCAATATCTGGAGGGTCCGGAGCCCGAAGTGGTCCACGATCTTCCGAGCGGTCACCGGCCCTACGCCCCTGATCAAGCCCGAGCCCAGGTAGCGCCTCAAGCCTGCCTCGGTGGCGGGCAGCAGCGTGCGGTAGGAGACGACCACCAGCTGCCAGCCGTGGCGGGGGTGGTGCTTCCAGTAGCCCTCGACCTCGACCGCCTCTCCTGCCGACACCGGGAGGGTCCCCACCACCGTGAGGAGCCCCTCGTCGAGCTTCGGTAGCTGTCCACTCCCCTCCGGCTGAAGGCGGGCGACGGTGTACCCGTTCTCGGGGTTCTGGTAGGTGATCCTCTCGATGGTGCCCGATATCTTCCTGATTTTTGCCTGCATCCCCTCCACTATATGGCAAGACATATCAGCGCGCCACGGCTCGCATGGCTGACTGGCAGCGGGGCCCCGCTCCTAGGCCCCTAAAATGCCAAAAGCAGTCATCTGTGCGGGATGGAGGGGAGGGTCCCCTGAGCATGCCCCGATTTGGTGGACACCTGGAGGCTATGGATAATAGGGTCGAAAGGAGTCCACGATGGGGAAGACGAAGCCGCCGTATCCGGCGGAGTTCAAAGCAGAGGCGGTGCGGCTCGCG
>CADDYR010000371.1 GCA_902810765.1 Chloroflexota bacterium | reverse complement strand
CGCGAGCCGCACCGCCTCTGCTTTGAACTCCGCCGGATACGGCGGCTTCGTCTTCCCCATCGTGGACTCCTTTCGACCCTATTATCCATAGCCTCCAGGTGTCCACCAAATCGGGGCATGCTCAGGGATCCAAGAGCGCGACCTGACGACCTGGGTCGGAGAAGCCTATGAGGTACCCCGAAGGCGTCCCGGCTCTGTGGTGCAAAAACGGGATGGAGTGGGCTAGCTTATCCGTAGTCACCGTGAAGCCGTATTCCGGGGGCTTCCAGGCCAGGGGCAGCGTAGCCTTCCACGCCGGCAGCTGGTCCATCAGGCACCGCTCGACCGAGGTGCCCCCAGCCCTCTCGAGGGCGCGTACAGCGTCGTTGGTGGCGCGCTTGAGCTCGTCGCGGCCCCCGGCCCTCACCGAGACGAACCCCGAGAGCCTGAAGGTGGTGGTATCACTGGTCGCCATCTGGGCAAGCAGCGCCTCCAGCTCGTTGCGGGCCTGCTCTTGGGAGATGTCGGGGGCTCGGTGTGAGTGCTCGCGCTCGCCGAGCACTCCGTGGAAACGGGTGAGGCGGCGCTCGTAGCGCGCTTGCTCCTTCCCTCGGTCCAGCGGCTGGATGTGCATCGCGAACCGGTAGGAGACGTTGAGAGCTGCAAGCCCTTGCAGCCACCCCGCGTAGGTGGAGGCCGGCAGCGATTTCAGCGCCAGCACCCGCTCGCAACCCGAGTCGAGCCTCAGATGGTCGGCCTTCTCCACCAAGCGGGACTTCGCCAGCCGCTCGCGCACCGTGCGGATGGTGCCGGGAGCTGTCTCGGTATCTGGGCTCTCCATCGGGGCCGCCTGGCTCCACTCGGGGTTGACGGTCTCCCAAAGCAGGTTAGTGAGGGCGTTGCGGCCCAACTGCGTGGAGCTGATGCCCATAGCACTGAGCGCCGTAACGACATCGGACACCGCGATCTCGAGCTCCGAGAGCAGCCCCTCGTACTCGGCCCTCTCCCTGGTGAGGGTACGGCCTTTGGGCCTCGACAGCTTGAAGTTGCTCGCCAGCACCCTCCGGGGCCGGGTGAGTATCACCACGTAGTATCTGAGGTCCGGTACGTGCCTGCCCTTCAAAAGCCCTATATACCGCGCCTCAAGGGTGTCCACTAGCGGTGAGAGATGCTTCGGGGCCTGCTCATACTGCGCTATATGCCGCGGGACCCACTCCTCCCCTCGGAGCGGCCGGTTCCGCACGACGAGCTGTACCCGGTAGTTAGGCTCCAGGCAGTTCCACACCGAGGCGAAGGCTTGGGCAGTGGCCTCCGCCTCCTCGGCGCTCATTATGGAGGTGTTCAGGCCGGTCGTTTCGAGCACCGTCCCCACCGCGCCGTCGAGCGCGACGAAGTGGGTCTCGCGTATGTCCAGCACCGGCAGCTCGTCCGAGAGCCTCTTCGCTTTGGTTTTCGACAGCATCGCTTACTCCTTCGTAGATGGAGCGATGGGATCGCCCTCCTAATATTCGTCCGGGTCGTCATCTTGTATGGGACGGTCCACGAGCCTGAGCGACACGGGTCCGCTACGGGGGGCTCCGGGCATGTACTCTCTCGGCCCCAGGTAGCGGACAAAGCGCCTCAGAAGCGTCAGCACGCTCACGCCCTCGAGGTGAGCTATGGTCGCCAAGAGCACCAGCAAACCGCCCAGCAGGAAGCCGATCTGGAAGGTGGTGGTGAGCGAGAGGAGCCGCTGACCGTAGGTGAGCACCGCCCAGAGTATGAGGATGCCGACTCCTGCCGATATCCACTGCCCGACGCCAAAGCCCAGGATCGTCATCGGGTCGTCGAGGTGCCTGTGGGTGGGGGTGACGATCCGTCTTCGCGTCCTCATCTACCACCCCCCGAGTATCCACCCGCCTGGCTCGTGTAGGGGCTGCGCGACGCGGTGGAGGCCATCGAGCCCAGCTTCGTAGCCGCCACGGTCGCCAGACCCACCACTCCGGTAGCTGTCGCCACGGCCCGCGTAGCTCTGTAAGCGTATGTGGCGCTGCGTACTCTCTGAATCACCGGCGCCGCTGTGGAGCCGAAGTTCTGGCCGACCCAGCTCGGCGTCTTGTACATCACGTAGAGCATCGCTATCTGCAAGAGCGGCAGAAACAGCGTGCCCGCGAACCCTACCAGCCCCAAGTTGGCGCCCAACGTCAGAAACAGCCTCGCCTCCACCGCCCACACCACGG
>CADDYR010000370.1 GCA_902810765.1 Chloroflexota bacterium | reverse complement strand
GCCGTCGCCGGGCAGGGTGGCGACGGGCCGGGCGGGCCGCTGGGCCCCTCGCACGAACACGATCGCCAGCACCACCACCGCAAGCACCACGACGGTCCCCGAGCCGAGCAGGAGAGGGCCGCGGGGCAGCGAGGACCGCCTCCGTGCCGGGCGTGGGACGGCCACGGTCCCGGCGGTCGGTACGTCGGCCGGAGCGCTCGCGGCTCGCTGCCTCGCAGCTAGGACCTCGCTCTCTACGAGGGCGGAGACCTCCGCCTCACGCTGGCTCGCCACCCGGAGCGCGGCCGCGGCCCGGCGGCGATAGCGGGTGTACAGCTCGCGGTAGTCGGCCTCGCTGAGCTTGCCCAGGTCGTGGTCGAACTCTATCTCCCGCAGCGCGGCGTACGCGGTCTCACGGCGCTCCCGCAGCTCGCGATCCACGGGGTCCTCCTCGGCTCCGGTGGCGGCGAGCCGGACGCGGAGGAGCGGCGAGAGCACGAAGCCGAGGGCGGTCAGGGCTATGGCGACCGCGAGGAAGGCGATCACCGGCTAGCCCCTGCCCGCCCGATAGCGGCGCAGCTCCTCGTCGAGCGCGGCCTCGTATCTCTGCAGCTCCGGGTCGTCCCCGTCCGTCTCCGGCTCGGCCCGGGGCCTGGCCCTCACCCAGCGGTTCAGCGCGAGCGCGAGCACCAGGGCACCGGCGAGCACCACCAACACTGGCTGCGCCCAGGCCAGGAGGCCGAATCCCCGCTTCGGTGGGTCCATGAGTATCTGCTCGCCGTAGATCCGGACGAAGTAGTCGAGGATCTGCTGGTCGGACTCTCCCTGCTCGACCTTCTCTCGGATGACCTGGCGTATGTTCTGCGCGAGGTCGGACTGCGAGTCCGCGACCGATTCGTTCTGGCAGACCGGACACCTCAGCTGGCTCGCGATGTGGCGCACGCGCGCGTCCACACGGCTCTCGGCCAGCACCGTGCCGGAGCACAGGAACAGGAGGAGCAGCGCGAGCAGCAGGCTACGCCTCACCGGTCACCACCTCCCGCCCGAGCGCCGCGGCGGGCGCCTCGGCACGCCGGGCCTCCGGCCAGGCCGCGAGCGTGACTCCCGCGAGCAGCAGGATCCCGCCGAACCACATGAAGTTGACCATCGGGTTGATGAAGATGCGGAACGTCGGCACGCCCGAGTCGCTCAGCGACGATATGAGCACGTACACGTCGTCCATGCTCGGGCCGAAGGCGCGAATCGCGACGCCCGTGACCGGCTGGTCGTTCCAGTTCTCGTACACGTGCTTGCTCGGATAAAGCTGGCCGAGGTCGCTGCCTCCCTGGCTGACGTCGAGGTCCGCGTACAGAATCTGCACGCCGGGCTGGCTGGTCGCGTACACGCCGGTGTTCCTCAGCGTGTAGCCCCCAATCGTCACCGACCGACCCGGTCGCAGGGTGGCGCTCGTCTGCTCTTGGTAGAAGCTCGAGCCGACCACTCCGACCGCGATGAGCAGTATCGCGAGGTGGACGACATAGCCTCCGTAGCGCCGACGATTGCGCGCCACCAGCCCTACGAGGGCAGTGGGCAGCCTCTCGCCGGCGTTGCGCGCCCTGATTCGCGTGCCCCGATAGAACTCCAGCCAAATCGTGCCCGCGACGAACGCGCAGCAGGCGTAGGCGAACGTCGCCATCGGCTGCCGCACGCCTGCGATGTACAGCGCGAGGCCGACCGCCAGCCCGACCGCGACCGGCCAGCGAAGGTTGCGCCACAGCGCCTCGAGCGCGCTCCGCCGCCAGGCGAGGAGGGGGCCGATCCCCATGAGTACGATGAGCGCGAGCATCAGCGGCCCGTTCACCTGCTGGTAGAAGGACGGGCCGACCGAGATCTTCTCCCCGCGGAACACCTCCGAGATGAGAGGGAAGATGCTCCCCCAGAAGGTGGCAGCGGTGATGCCCACGATCAGCAGGTTGTTCACCAGGAAGCCCGACTCCCGCGACACGAGCGAGTCGAACTGCCCCTCCGTCTGCAGCCTCGGGAGCCGGAAGAACACGAGCCCTCCGGACACCACGACGACGAGGGCGAGGAACACGAAGAAGAACGGACCGATCGAGGACAGCGCGAACGCGTGGACGGACGACAGCACGCCGCTGCGGACGACGAAGGTGCCGAATATCGCCAGGGCGAACGAGAGCATCACGAGAGAGAGGTTCCAGACCTTGAGCATCCCCCGCCGCTCCTGGACCATCGTCGAGTGTAGGAAGGCCGTCGCCGTGAGCCAGGGCATGAG
>CADDYR010000369.1 GCA_902810765.1 Chloroflexota bacterium | reverse complement strand
ATGTGGAGCCCTAGCGCCGCGTCCACTCTCGGGTCCTCGAGCACGCCCGCCTCGATCATCGGCTTCGCCCCGCCGGGTCCCTCCTCGGCGGGCTGAAACACGAGCTTGACCCGGCCCGGAAGCTCGGTCCTCATCTCGAGGAGGAGCCTGGCCGCGCCGAGGGCCATCGCCACGTGGGCGTCGTGCCCGCAGGCGTGCATCCTGCCGGGATGTGTGCTCGAGTACTCCACGCCGGTCTGCTCCTCTACGGGCAGCGCGTCCATGTCGGCCCGGATGAGCAGGGTGGGGCCGGGCCTCGCGCCCTCGATGAGCGCGACGACGCCGGTCCCCGCCACACCCGTTCGTGGCTCGACGCCGAGCGCCCGAAGCTTGCTCGCGATGAGCTCCGAGGTCTCTTGCTCCTCGAATCCGAGCTCGGGGATCCGGTGAAACTCGCGACGTGTGCTCGTCAGCTCGGGCGCGAGCGCTTCCGACCTGGTCTTGATATCCGTCACGTTCATGGGTTTGTGGTCACCTCCGACTTCGAGTACGCCTGTCCGGCGATGCTCAGGATACAATAAGATGCTGATCGCAGGGGGTACGCCATCGTGAGAGAGCGAGTGACGGTCCGATCCATCGGAAGCACGCGGCCGGAGGTGAACGTGAGCGGGCACCGGCTGACCGTGGACATGCAACCGGACCTGGGTGGGGGAGGCGAGGCACCGTCGCCGTTCGAGCTCCTGCTCGCCTCGCTCGGCTCCTGCACCGCGATGGCGGTGCGGACCTACGCCGACCGGAAGGGCTGGCCGCTGCGCGGGGTGCGCGTGGAGCTCGAGCACGAGCGCGCGCGGGGCCGGAGCCGCATCTCGAAGCGGCTCGTGCTCGTGGGCGACCTGAGCGAGGAGCAGTGCGCACGGCTGCGGTACGTCGCCGGTCGGTGCCCGGTGAGCCAAGCGCTGACGTACGGGGTGGAGATGGAGGAGTCCTGCTGCGTCGAGCGAGGCCAGGCGCTGCCCACGGGCTGAGCACGTGGCGCCGCACGATCAGCCCTTCCCCCAGCCCCTTCGCCTTCGCCGTTCGGACGTAGTCCTGCCCCAGCTCCTCGAGCACGCTCGCCCTCAGGTATCGGATGTAGATCGCCGCGCTGGGCAGAGCGATCGAGAGGGCGGGCAGGACGATGTGCTTGGCCGTCTCCAGGGGGCTCGGACCCCGCAGCAGGTTGTACATCTGGCCGGGAGCAGGAACGCGGCGCGCCCTGGCCCCGACGTTTCGATTGCGTACGCGTTCGCCGGTGTTAGAATTCCGGGTAGATGGCGCGGACTGCGCCCGGCACGGTCCCAACGGTCGGGGGAGGTTCTCGTGCTCGCCTACGTCGTGCGTCGCCTGCTCTGGGGGGTCCTCACGCTCTGGCTCGCGATCACCGTGGCCTTCCTAGGGCTGTGGGAGGCGTACGAGCACGTCCCGTACAAGAAGTATCGGGGCGAGGGCGTGGTCGTGGTGTTCTACGGCAGGCCGCCCACGTATGACAACCCGAAGCTCTATCCCCCACCCTCACAGTACGTGTTCGGAGGCCCGGTCCACGAGCAGTACGTCAAGTTTCTCGGTGACGCCGTGCGATACGAGTGGGGCGATTCCATAACGTACGAGGGCGACGAGACCGTGCGATCCATCATTGCCCAAAGAGCTCCGGTCACCGCGAGGCTCGGGCTGTTCGGCTTCCTGATCGCCGTGGCGCTGGGAGTCCCCTTGGGCACGCTGGCCGCGACCCGGCGGGGCTGGACGGACCTCGCGATCTCGACGGGCGCGGCGGTGGCCTACAGCCTGCCGGCGATGGTGCTCGCCCTCCTGCTGCTGGTGCTCTCCGTGAACACGGTCCGGGTGTTCCCCGTGCTGTGGGACGGCGGGTGGAAGGACTACGTCCTGCCTTCGCTCGCGCTGGGCCTGGCCTCCGGCGCCTACCTCGCCCGCCTCACCCGCTCCGCCGTGCTGGAGGCGCTGGGGCGAGACTACGTGCGCACCGCGCGGGCGAAGGGGCTGAGCGGGAGGGTAGTCATCGACAGGCACGTGCTCAGGAACGCGCTGCTGCCGGTGGTCGCGGCGCTCGGGCAGATGCTCGGATTCCTGCTCGCGGGCTCGCTGCTCGTCGAGTACGCCTTCAACATCCCCGGAACGGGCAAGCTGCTGCTGGACGCCTTCATATACCAGGACTACCCGCTGATCCTCGCGGGCGTGGAGCTGTACGCCGCGCTCGTCGTGCTGGCGAACCTCGCGGCCGACGTAGCTGCCGGTTTCCTGGATCCGCGCGTCCGCGTCGGT
>CADDYR010000368.1 GCA_902810765.1 Chloroflexota bacterium | reverse complement strand
CCCATTACCGTCAGGCCGAGCAGGCGACCGGCGAAGGAAGGATCGAGCCGCAGCGCCCGCGCCACGTTCGACAGCGGGCCGACCGCGACCAGGTGAAAGCCCCGCCGACCCGACTCCTCGACCAACCACTGGGAGGCCGGGGCGTCTCGTACCGTCGCCTCCCGACCCGCGTACTCCACCCCCAGCAGGCCGTGCCCGCGTTGCCCCGTCCACCTCCCGGCGCGCGCTGGTTCCTCCCCCGCGAACACCGGGACGTCCGGACGACCCGCCATACCGAGCAGGCGTGCCGCCGCACGGGCGCGCAAGGAGGCATCGCCACAGACTGTCGTGACTCCCACGAGCTCCACCTCCGGCGAGGCCAGCGCGAGGAGCAGTGCTAGGGCATCGTCCGGGTCGCCGCCGAGGTCGTCGCTGATATCCGTGTCGATGACTAGCGGTATGCGAACACTCATCCTGCACGTGTCCTCCCTCCAGCGTACCGCTTGAGCAGATCCGAACAGGCGGAAACCCGGGAGGGGCGACCCCAACTATCAAACAGCGTTCGGTGCGCGCTGTCCCCAGCGTGTCCCGTGCCTGAGCATCGAGTTGAGCACCACCAGCAGCTTGCGCACGCACGCGGTGAGCGCCACCTTCTTCAGCTTGCCTGCACCTATCAGCCGCCCGTAGAACTCGGTGTACACCGGGTTGCAGCGCGCTGCCGTCACGGCGGCCATGTATAGCATCTGCCGTACCGCCGCCCTGCCTCCCCCAGACCCGGCGCTTGCCCCGGAACACCCCGCTATCCCGGTTCAGGGGCGCGACGCCTGCCAGCGCCGCCAGCTTCTTGTTGTCCAGGTGCCGAGCTCGGGGAGGTCCGCCAGCAGGGTGGCCGAGACCTTCGGCCCCACGCCCGGCACGCTCCGCAGCAGCTCGTCCTTCTCCCGCCACACCGGGCTGTCGCGGATCACCCGGTCCAGATCCTTGTCAAGCTCATCGAGCTTAGCCTTCAAGAACCTGATGTGCGCCTCGATGCGCTCGCGGACGGGCGATACGGAGGTCTCCAGCCTGTTCCCCTCGGCCACCAGCATCCCCACCACCCGCCTACGCGCCAGCACCGCCGTGAACTTCCGCGCCTGCTCGTCGGGCACCGGCCGGACCTCGGGCCCCACCGCTTCCCCGAACTGCGCCAGCGCTTGCACGCCCAGCTTGTCGGTCTTAGCCAGCTTGCCCGTGGCCCTGGCGAAGTCGTGCGCCTGCCTGGGGTTGACGACCGCCACCAGCAACCCGGCCGCGGCGAGGGCGGCGACCAACGGCCGCTCGTACCCGCCGCTGGATTCCAACACAACCAGCGAGGGGCGCCATCTTCTCGAGGCGGTCGAGCAGGGCCTCGATCCTTGCGAATGCGGGCTCCTATGCGCCCCGGCAACCGTTCGGGCTCTGTGGGAGGACGGGCACGGCGACCAGGACTCTCGGACGGTCTCAGCAGGACCAGTGGGGCGTCGGTCTACCGTACCCAACGTGAGTAATACCCACCGCAACTAACATACAAGGGGGGTGGGGAACGCCGGTCTCTCAATCCTGTTGTGCCTCGGCCGCAAGGGAGCTCAGCGCCCTCTCGAACGCCGTGAGCGCTGCGTCTCCCCACAGCACGAACGTGACCTCCCACGGAGGCGAGCCGGTACGCAGGTGCTCGAGTGCCGCGCGCAGGGCTATCGGCGCAGCCTGCTCGAGTGGGTAGCCGTAGGCGCCGGTGCCGAGCGAGGGCAGGGTGACGCTCTCGACCTTCCTCTCGCGCGCGAGCTCAAGGCTCTTCGTGTAGGCGCTCGCGAGCAGGTCGGGCTCGTCGTGATCGCCGCCCTGCCAGACGGGCGCGACCGCGTGGATTACGTACCGTGCCGGCAGGTTGCCCGCGCCCGTGGCCACCGCGCTGCCCGTGGGACATCCGCCGATCTTCCGGCACTCCTCCATTATGCTCGGGCCTCCCGCCCGGTGGATCGCGCCGTCCACGCCCCCTCCGCCGCGAAGCGCGCCGTTCGCCGCGTTCACGATCGCCCCGGCCGGGATCTTCGTGATGTCGCCCTGGATCAGCCGCAGGGTGCCGTCTCCGACCCTCAGCTCCCTCATCGCTCCCGGTCCTCTCGCAGCAGCACCGGCGTCCTCGAGCCGACCTGGAGCAGCGCGCCGTCCGCCTCGCCCGGCCGCACGGTGGCCGTCTCGTCGGAGACCGTCTCGCCCCGCAGCCTCACCCCGCGCTGCCTCACCAGCCTCTTCGCCTCGCCGTTGGAGGACGCCAGCCCCGCCTGCACGAGGAGCGCCGTGACGCGCGTGCCCTCTGGCGAGACCCGCAC
>CADDYR010000367.1 GCA_902810765.1 Chloroflexota bacterium | reverse complement strand
GGTTGAGTCGGGGCAGGGGGAGCCCCGGAGCGATGCGCTCCACTGATCGCCGGGGTTCGGTATCAGGGAGCTCTTCGAGGAGGTCTATCCGTTGAGGACAGAGACGACCACGCAAGCGCGCTCGGAGCAGCAGGCCAGCCTGCTGAGGCAGCCGAGGGCCGTCTGGGCCGTGGCGTTCGCGTGCGTGATCGCGTTCATGGGGCTCGGCCTGGTGGACCCGATACTGCCCGTCCTGTCCAGGCAGCTGCGCGCCACCCCCGCTCAGGTCGAGCTGTTGTTTACGAGCTACATGCTCGTCACGGGCGTCGCGATGCTCATTACCGGGACGATCTCGAGCTGGATAGGCCCCAAGCGGACCCTGCTCACCGCGCTGGCGCTCATAGTCAGCTTCAGCGCCCTTGCGGGCTCGTCCGATACCATCGGCCAGATCGTGGGGTTCCGCGCCGGCTGGGGGCTGGGCAACGCCCTGTTCATAGCCACGGCGCTCGCGGTAATAGTCGGTGTGGCCAGCGGAGGAACGGCGGGCGCGATCATACTGTACGAGGCCGCGCTCGGCCTGGGCATCTCCGTCGGCCCGCTGCTCGGTGGCGAGCTCGGAAGTATCAGCTGGCGCGGCCCGTTCTACGGCGTCGCCATCCTGATGGCGATCGGATTCGTCGCCATTCTGGTGCTCCTGCCGCCCCTGCCCAGGCCGGAGCACCACAGCAGCGTCCTGGACCCCATTCGCGCGCTACGGCATCGCGGGCTGCTCACCATGGGACTCACGGCGCTGTGCTACAACTTCGGCTTCTTCACGATACTCGCGTTCGCGCCCTTCCCGCTGGGTCTGAGCATACACGGCCTCGGGTACATATACTTCGCCTGGGGAGTACTGCTCGCGGTCACCTCCGTGTTCGTGGCGCCCCGGGTCCGGGCGAGGTTCGGCACGCTGCCGACGATGTACGCGATGCTGTTCCTGATCGGGCTGGACCTGCTGGCCATGGGGATTGGGGTTTCGTCGCAGATGACGCTCGTGGTCGCGATAGTCATCGCGGGCGCGTTCCTGGGCATCAACAACACGCTGGTCACCACCGCGGTCATGGGAGTCGCCCCGGTGGAGCGTCCGGTCGCCTCCGCCGCGTACAGCTTCGTGCGCTTCGTGGGGGGAGCCGTAGCTCCATGGCTTGCGGGCAAGCTGGCGGAGTGGTTCGGTCCGAGCGTCCCGTTCTACGTGGGGACCCTCGCGGTCGGTCTCAGCATGCTCGTGCTCTTCTCGGGCAGGGAGTATCTGCGGAAGGTGTAGATCCCCTCCTCTCGATCAGGCTCCCTCGAGCCGCCACCCGATACGGACTCCGGATTCGGTATGAATAATCCCGCCTGGCTTCTCCGGCGGTCGGCGGCTTTCGTTTTGGGCGAGATAGTTGTAACATGTAACACATGTCACAGGCAAAGACCGAAACGGTTCCGGACGAGCATCGGCGCGACGAGGTAGAGCACGGGCGCTGGCTGCTGCTCATCTACCGCGTGCCCGGCGACCTCTCGGCCGCGCGCACGGCCGTCTGGCGCGAAACCCGAAAGCTCGGCACGCTCTCGCTCCAGCACGGGGTGTGCCTGCTGCCGCTGTCCGAGCGTCACCGTCGGGCGTACGCCGCGCTCGCGCGCAGGATCGAGGAGTACGGCGGGGAGGCCGTCGTGCTCGAGACCTCCTCGCCCGACCCCGAGTGGCACGAGCGCACGGTCGCTCGGTTCAACGCCGCACGGAACGAGGAGTACGAGGAGGTCGTGGACGAGGCGGAGCGGTTCCGGGAGGATGTGAACCGGGAGAGGCGCAAGAACAAGTACACCTTCGCGGAGCTCGAGGACGAGGAGAGCAACCTCGAACACCTGCGCAGGTACCTGGCGCAGGTGCGGACTCGGGACGCGTTCGGAGCCTCGGGCGCGGAGCGCGCCATCGCCGAGGTGGAGCTCTGCGCCGAGGAGCTCGAGAGATACGCCCAGGAGGTGTACGAGCATCAGGAGGAGCTGTCCGACTAGGAGGGGGACATGAGCGGAGCTTTTCTGATCCTGGCGAGCTTTCTCGCCTCGGGGGTCGAGATGGTGGAGGCGCTGACGATCGTGCTCGCGGCGGCGCTGACGAGGGGATGGCGATCCTCGCTCGTGGGCGTCGGCGCCGCGCTCGTGGCGCTGGCGGCGATCGTCGCGGTGCTCGGGCCCGCCGTGAGCGCGATCCCGCTGGACGCGCTGCGGCTGGTCGTGGGCGCGCTGCTGCTCGTGTTCGGGCTGCAGTGGCTGCGCAAGGCGATCCTGCGCGCGAGCGGGCTGAAGCCCCTGCACGACGAGAGCGCGATCTT
>CADDYR010000366.1 GCA_902810765.1 Chloroflexota bacterium | reverse complement strand
GAGCGTCAGCCCGAGCCAGGTGGCGAGCCGCATCGAGGAGAGCGCGCTCGGAGCTTTCCTCACCCTGCTCATCCCTGCGCTCTGCGCGATGCTCGGCGGCCTCGCAGGTGCCCACCCGAGGGAGGAGGTTCGCTGAACGGCCCCGTCCGCCGCCGGCCACGCGTGCCCGGCTCTGGGATAGACATTAGGTAAATAATATCTAGCACGAACCCGCTATCTGCCGGGCGGCGTCGGGGCAGGCCCCTCCACCGCCGCCCGCACCCGCCGAAGCTCCTCAGCCATCGCGCTCACGAGTCCGCGCTCGACCGCAAGCCTCGCCTTCTCGATGGATAGCCGGAAATCCTCCGCTGTCGAGCGCCCGTGGCAGAGCATGCACACCCCCCTCAGCCCGAGCAGTATCCCCGCCTGACCTCCCAGGCTGAGGTCGAGCGACTCACGCAGCCGCTCCACGACACCAGCGAGCGGGCGAGGTACGGCCCCGTCGAAGCTCCGCTCGAGCTCGGCGAGCAGCACCCGGCTGTAGCCCTCGGTGTACTTCAGGATGGCGTTCCCGACCGTCCCGTCGCACACGACGACGTCGGCCCCGCCCTCGAGCACATCCGAGCCCTCGACGTTGCCCACGAAGCTCAGCCCGCTCCTCCGGAGCAGCTCGTGGGCCTGTCTGACCTGCACCGGCCCCTTCGTGTCCTCGGCACCCACCGAGAGGAGCCCCACGGTTGGCTCCTCGACCCCGAGCACGGTGCGGGAGTACGCCACGCCGAGGGTGGCGAACGAGAGCAGATGGTCGGGCCGGCAGTCTATGTTGGCGCCTGCATCGAGCAGGAACCGGCGTGGCGCGAACGGGAAGGACGTGCCGACCGAGGCCCTGTGAACGCCCTCGAGGCGCCCCAGCTGGCGCGCGCCTGCCACGAGCAGCGCCCCGGAGTTGCCCGCGCCCACGACGGCATCGGCCTCGCCCTGCCCCACCAGGCGGGCAGCGACGTTCACACCGGCGTTCGGTCTGTGCGCGAGCGCTATCGTCGGCCGCTCCGTCTCGGCGATCGTGTCGTCCGAGTCGACCACGCGTATCGGCAGGCTCGACGTGGCGTGCCTCTCGAGCTCGGCCTCCACCCGGTCGCGGGGGCCGACGAGCACGATCTCCACCTCGCCGTCCCGCGCCGCGAGCACCGAGCCTCGGACTATCTCGCAGGGGGCGTGGTCGCCCCCCAGCGCGTCGACCGCGATCCTGACCCGGCTCATCCGCGCTCCCGGGACTGCACGACGCCCTCTTCTGCGAAGGGCGGCGACACGATGCTCAGGCCGCCGTCCACGACGAGCGTCGTGCCAGTTATGTAACCTGCGAGATCCGAGAGGAGGAAGAGCGCGGCGCTCGCCATGTCGTCCATCGTTCCCACCTTCCGAAGCGGGATGCGCCTCACGACCGTCTCCATCGGAGGGATGCCGGGCTGGCTGTAGAAGTAGTGGAGCGAGTCGGTCTCGATCAGCCCGCCGGACACGGCGTTGACGGTGATCCCCCTCGGGCCGTACTCGGTCGCCATGAACCTGACCCACGCCTCGAGCGCCGCCTTCGCCGACCCGAGGTTGGCGTAGGTCGCGAACGCCCTCTGGCTGCCGTAGCTCGAGATGACGAGGATGCGGCCGCCCGACCGCATCAGATCCGCGGCGTGCTGGCCTCCGAGCACGAACGCCTGCACGTTCAGGGCGAACGTGCGCTGCAGGTGGTGCGGCCTGTACTCCCCGAGCGACTTGAACGCGCTGGCCCCGGCGTTCGACACGAACACGTCCAGCCTGCCGTAACGCTCTCGCACCTCGCCGAACAGGCTGTCTATCTGCTCGGGATCCTCGAGGTCGGCCTGGAGGGCTATCCCCCTGCCGCCCGATCGCTCGATCTCGTCCACCACCGACTCGGCCTCCGGCTGGCGCTGCTTGTAGTGGACCACCACCTCGGCGCCCCCACGCCCGAGGCCCAGCGCGATCGCCTTGCCGATGCCCCTGGAGCTTCCCGTGACGAGCGCTACCTTGCCTTCGAAACCCACCTAGTCCTCCTTCAGCACGCCGCGCGCGATGACCGTCTTCTGGATCTCGTTCGTGCCCTCCTCGAAGCGCTGCGCGCGCGCGTCGCGGTACACCCTATCTATCGGAGAGCTCGCGAAGTACCCGATGCCGCCGTGGATCTGCAATGCCTTGTCCGTGACCCTCTGCAGCATCTCCGTCGCGAACAGCTTGGCCATCGAGGACTCGACCGCGCGGTCCCCGCCCGACTCCCAGGCCCTCGCGGCCCAGTACACGAGCTGGCGCGCGGCCTCGATGTCCGTCGCCATCTCGGCGAGCATGAATCGTATGGCCTGCCTCTCCG
>CADDYR010000365.1 GCA_902810765.1 Chloroflexota bacterium | reverse complement strand
TGCGTACCCCGAGATGTATCGGAGCGTCCCGGTGGTCCGGTGGTAACTTTTCTCAATCTGATCCGCGACCCAGAACTGCTGAGTGGTGCCGACCGCCCACCCCTTTGTTGTCCCGACCGCGCGGAGCCCGGGATCGGGGCTACGCCCGTGCGTCCGTGGATACAGCTGATAGAGATCGCGGGCGGGATGAGGTGTTACCTGCACCTGCTCGAGCGTCTGATAGGCCTGCGCGGAGGGAGCGGTCACTGTCGAGGCGCGGGCGGAGAAGCCGGACAGGTTGAGCAGGGCGACGACTACGACGGCCACGACTGGTAGCTTCAACGGGGGGGTCCTGTCTGGGCACTAAAACGACTGCAGGGACGCCATAGCGTCCCTGCGTGGTCGGGGCGAGAGGATTTGAACCTCCGACCTCACGGACCCGAACCGTGCGCGCTATCCGGGCTGCGCCACGCCCCGTCACGTCCCATACAATACCATATTTGCAGCGCGAGTTCCAATTCCAGTCTCTCGGCCCGCTTTGCTATACTCGCTTTGTCACGGCCTCGTAGCTCAGGGGATAGAGCAGCGGTTTCCTAAACCGCGTGTCGGGGGTTCGAGTCCCTCCGGGGCCGCCGTCAGGAGTCTTCGTGCAGAACAACGCCCCTCTTCCAGAGCGAGTCCTCATCATCGCTGCCCATCCTGACGACATAGAGTTCACATGCGCGGCGACGGTCGCCAAGTGGACGGATGGAGGCAGCCAGGCGTACCTTGTGCTCGCGACCAGCGGTGACAAGGGCACGAAGGATCGCTCGCTATCCCCACACCGACTGGCCGAGATTCGAGAGGCCGAGTCGCTGGCTTCCGCCGAGGTGCTGGATATCTCGGACGTCATCTTCCTTCGTAAGCTCGACGGCGAGGTTGAGGCGGACCTCGCGTTCCGCAATCAGCTCAGCGCTCTAATCAGGTCGTTCGCGCCCGACGTGCTGCTCACCCACGACCCCTGGCGCCGGTATCAGATTCATCCAGATCACCGCGCCGTAGGTACTGCAGCCGTGGACGCTGTCGTGACTGCGCGGGATCATCTGTATGTTCCCGAGCAGCTCGCCGCCGGCCTAGAACCGCATCACGTCTCGCACGTATTCCTGTTCAGCACGGACAGCCCCGACCATCTGGAGGATGTCAGCGACTTCATGGACAAGAAGCTGGAGGCGCTGGGCTGCCACGCGAGCCAGGTAGGACAGGTCGCGGATTGGCGCGACCGCGTGACGCTTTGGGCTGAGCAGACCGGCGAGCTTATCGGCGTGCAATACGCCGAGGCGTTCAAGCACCTCGAGCTGCGCTAACACTCCTGGCGCGAAGCAGCATCCTGCGACACGTAAGCATGAGGAGTGTCGTGTACACCCAACCCAACGGATTACGCCGGGAGAACCACAGGAAGAACGCGCCGGGATCGATGAGCCAGATGCGCCCCTCCTCGTCCACCAGCAGGTTGTTCGAGTAGCGAAGGTCGTGCATGCCCCAGCGCGGCGGGCCTCCTATCACGTCGGGCAGCCAGCCAAGCTCCACCAGGCACTCCGAGAGAGAATCGTGAAGCCGCTCCAACTCAGCGATCATCGCCCTGCTGTACAACTCGTCGTCGGTAAGTTCCGCCAGCGGCCGGCCCACTATTCGGCGTTGCAGAATGAGATTGGTCGGCCTGCCCCTCGTGTCCTCTACTACCGCGTGGAACGTTGGAGGCGTCCGGACATACGTGCTGACGAACCGATGCTCCAGGCGATTGCGAACCAACCAGCCGGGCGGCTGGCCGAGGGGTCCGTACCGTTTCGCCAGCTTGAACACCACGGGACCAAGCGAGTAGACCTCGTTGAAGAACCCCGAACCCAGGACTTTGTACGGGCCTCTCGGAAGGCCCCTGATCGCTGGCTTGGGTTGTTCTTCGAGCTGTTCCGCCGTCGTCACGCCCCAGTGTAACACGTGGGCTGGTTGCTACCCTCCCGACTCCACAGTAGAGTATCCCCGAGTGAAGGGAGTTTGGGTGGATCAACTGAGGGTAACCAAGAGCCGAGCCCGGCGCTCCGTGAGCGCGTGGCTCGCATGGGCGCGGATGTTGTCGATCGTTGGCGTGGCGGGAGCCGCTCTGATGTTCAGCCTCGGTTGCTCCGCGAACCCGGAGCAGGCAGACCGCTCGGGTCATGTACTGGCGACTCCCTCAGCAGAGCCCGCGGCGAGCCCGGGAGCCGGTGCGACTCCAGCGGCCACCTCTGCTCCGCTGAAGCCTGCCGACTGGCAGACGTATCTACTGATGGGCCTCGACCAGCGCGCGCAGGAGACACCGCGCAGTGACACCATGATCGTGGTGCGATGGGATCAGGCTAAC
>CADDYR010000364.1 GCA_902810765.1 Chloroflexota bacterium | reverse complement strand
AGGGGCGCGGGGCTGATATCCTCGGACGAGGTCGTGTTCGCCCGAGCGCCCCGCGTGGAGGTGGTGAACCCTGTGGGCTCGGGCGATGCGCTGCTCGCGGGCTACCTCGATGCCCGCTCCCTGGGGGAGGACGACCGCGAGAGCCTTCGGTGGGCAGTCGCGGCGGGCACTGCGGCGGCACTCCACGAATCGCCGGGGGTCGTCGAGCCCGAAGACGTGCGCAGGCTCTCGGCCGAGGTCCGGATTCAGGAGGGGACGATATGAGCAACCACACATACGAGGAGATACACAACCAGCCGCGCTCCTGGGAGCTGACGATCCCGCTCGCGCGGCGGCAGTGGGAGGAAGTGCGGGACTACGTTCCGACGGGGCCGGACGCCCACTTCCTGTTCGTCGGCTGCGGCACCTCCCTGTACATCGCGCAGTGTGCCGCCCGGTGCTTCCAGGAGATCACCGGCAGGGTATCGTCCGCGGTGCCGGCCTCCGAGGTCTTCCTGTCGGACGGCTCCACCGTGCCGCGCGGCCGGCCGGTGGTCGCGTTCGTGATCTCGCGGTCGGGCACCACCTCGGAGGCCCTGATAGCGTCCGATCACCTCGCCGAGCGCTTCCCGAGCGCGACGGTCGTCGGCGTGACCTGCAACCCGAGCGCGGAGCTGGCGAACCGGGTCGGGCGCGCGCTCGAGCTGCCCCACGCCTCCGAGCGCTCGGTCGTGATGACGCAATCGTACACGAACATGCTGCTGGCGCTGCAGGTCGTGGCGGCCGAGATCGCTGACGACTCGCCGCTACTGGGGGAGCTGGAGCGACTCCCAGCGATGCTGTCCGGGCTGATGGCCCGGACGGAGGAGTTCGGGAGGAGCCTCGGCGAGGAGCTCGGACAGCGGCAGTTCGTGTACCTCGGCCTCGGCCCGAACTACGGGCTCGCGCAGGAGGCCGCGCTCAAGCTCCAGGAGATGACCCAGACGGTGTGCCACGCGTACAACCCGCTCGAGTTCCGGCACGGCCCCATCTCCACGGTCGCGCCCGGCACGACGGCGGTCCTGCTCGAGGGCGACCGGGAGCGTGCATACACCCCCGACCTGGTCGCGGATCTTCAGGGCTTCGGCGCGAGCGTCGCGGTCGCCTCCCCGCACCCGCCCCCGGGGGCCGACCTCCGCCTCGCGCTGCCGGACGACCTGTCCGACGTCGCGCGCTGCGCACTGTACGTGCCGCCCGTTCAGCTCGCGGCCTACTACCGCGCCGTCGCGCTGGGGCTCGACCCCGACAGGCCGCGCAACCTGAACCAAGTGGTCGTGCTCGATGAGTGAGGCCCCGCTCGCCATAGTGGGCAACCTGAACGCCGATCTGTGGGTGTCGCCCGTCGAGAGGTTCCCCCGATGGGACGAGGAGGTGGTCGTTCGCTCCGCCCGGCTCGCGCTCGCCGGGACCGCCGGATACGTGGTGCTCGCCTGCAGAGGACTCGGTATCGAGACCGTCACCGTCTCCACCGTGGGCGACGACGTGTTCGGACGCTTCGTGCTCTCGGAGCTCGAGCGGCTGGGCGCGAGGGCCGACTGCGTCGAGGTGCTCGAGGGGTGGGAGACCTCGCTCGGCATGGTGTTCGTGGGCGGGGACGGCAGGCGCTCGATCCTCTCGACGCTCGGCGCGCACGAGAGAATGGGCCTCGAGGTGGTGGAGCGGCACGACGCCGAGATCGCCTCGTGCCGCGAGGTGTTCGTGTGCGGCAGCTACCTCCTGCCCCACCTGTCTCCCTCCAGCGTCCTGCCCTGCGCGCGCCGCGCCCGCGCGAGAGGGCAGGTGACCGTCTTCGACCCGAGCTGGGACCCCTCGGGCTGGGGCGAGCGCACTCGCCGCACGACGTACGAGCTACTTCACGAGGTGGACGTCTACCTGCCGAACGAGGAGGAGCTAACACGCCTCACCGGCCGGAGCTCCTGGAGGGAGGCGCTCGAGGAGGTGCGGGGAATGGCGGGCGAGGTCGTGCTGAAGCGGGGAGCGGAGGGCGCCGTGTACGCCTCTGGGAGCGAGCTCGTGGAGGTGCCTGGGTTCCGGGTGGAGGCGGTGAACACGATCGGCGCCGGGGATGTGTTCGACGCGGGCTACCTGTACGCCCGCCGGATGGGCTGGCCTCCGGAGCGGCGGCTCGAGCTCGCCTCGGCGCTCGCCGCGATCGTGATCTCCCAGGCGGCCGAGCGCGCCTATCCCGACCCCGCGACCGTCCTCGAGTTCGTGGATCGAAACCGCGGGAACCGCTCCCGCGCGCACTAGGGTGTGTCTGATGAATGTGCTCTCGTTAGTATACTGTCGCGTTGACGGTAACGAGGGAGGCCATGCCTGGACGAGGAGAGCTCACAGACGAGGCTTGGGAGCAGATAGGGCCACTACTGCCC
>CADDYR010000363.1 GCA_902810765.1 Chloroflexota bacterium | reverse complement strand
TGGCTCTTGCCGAGGAGCTCTTCTAGGGCGTTCACCGCCTTCGGGGCAGCCGGTGGCGCGCTGGGCGCTCCTTCGACTCGATCCTGTGGCTTGCAACCATCCTGCTTCCTCGCCTACTTGCGCCGCGATGTTGTTCGGCGCTCTAAGCGGTTCCTTCGAATGGTGCTCTACTACTTCGAAGGGCAGCCAGGAGACCCGTACACATGGCCGTAGGAAGCACTATTCTATACCCAGCATGCGGGTGCGAGCTGGACTTCGAGCCCTGGCGTGGCCGAACAGAGCCTTTCAAGCTCTGTCCTTGCTGTGGCATCGAGTTCGGATACGACGACGTCCCGGCAGGTGGGGGCTTGCAGGGCACGTGAGAGGAGATCTATGCCCACTGGCGCAGACTGTGGGTCTCTGGCGGGATGGCGTGGCGTAGGAAGACGGGAGGGCCACCGCCGGGCAGGGACCCAAGGGGACGGCAACCTCACCGGAGACGGCACGAACACCTTTATCTACGACGCCTCTCAGCACCGGGCACGCCCTCCCGTTGGACTGCCGCACCGGGGGCAGGGTAAACTTGTCAGGTTGACCCCGATGAACGACAAGAGCCTGCGCACACTCGAATACGACAAGGTGGTGGCCGCGCTGGCCTCGCGCACCGCGTTCAGCGCGAGCCGTGATCTGGCGGAGTCGCTGCGCCCGCTCACGAGCCTCGATGAGGTGGTCGCCGCCCGGGAGGAGACGGAGCAGGCGTCCCGTCTGCTCGAGCTGCGCCCGGACATCACGGTCGGCGGGGCGAGGGACGTGCGTCCGACCGTGGCGCGCGCCGAGCTCGGAGGGACCGTGGAGCCGGAGGACCTGCTCACCATCGCGACGACGCTCGCCTCCGCCCGGGGGGTGCGCAGGCAGATACTCCGGCTCGTCGAGGAGGGCTACGAGCTCGCGGTGCTCGAGGGCTGGGCGAGGCAGCTGTACGACCTCCCGGAGCTCGAGCGGCGCATAGCCGACTCGATCGGCGAGCGGGGGGAGGTGCTGGACTCTGCGAGCCCGACACTCGCGCGCGTCCGGCAGGAGCTAAGGCGGGCCCACAACCGGCTGCAGGACCTGCTCCGCTCTATCCTGACATCGCCGACCTACTCCCAGGCCATCCAGGAGCCGATCATCACCGTGCGCGAGGGGCGGTACGTCATCCCCGTCAAGGCCGACTACCGCAACCGCCTGCCGGGGCTCGTGCACGACACCTCGGGCAGCGGCCAGACGCTGTTCGTCGAGCCCTTGGGCGCAGTGGAGGCGGGCAACCGGTGGCGTGAGCTCCAGCGGCGGGAGGCGGAGGAGGTCGAGCGCGTGCTGATGGAGCTGGCCGCGCGGGTAGCAGACCACGCGGTCGAGATCCGGAGCACCGTCAGTGCTCTGGCCCATCTGGACTTCGCGCTCGCGAAGGCGAAGTACGCGTCTGCGCTCGACGCGACGAGGCCGGAGGTGGTGGCCCCGGAGGCGCTGGGCGACTCCGAGCCCGTTCTCAGGCTGCCGGAGGCCCGTCACCCCCTGCTCACGGGCCGCGTCGTGCCGATCACGGTCGAGCTGGGCGGCCCCTACCGTGTGCTCGTCATAACCGGGCCGAACACGGGGGGCAAGACGGTGGCGCTCAGGACCACGGGCCTGCTCACTCTGATGGCGGCGAGCGGGCTGTTCGTGCCGACCGCGCCGGGAGCCCGGGTGCCGGTGCTGCGCGAGGTGTACGCGGACATAGGGGACGAGCAGAGCATTGAGCAGAGCCTGTCCACCTTCTCCTCCCACGTCGGGAACATCGTGGTCATGCTCCGCGACGCCGGTCCGGACACGCTGATCCTGCTCGACGAGCTCGGAGCGGGCACCGACCCGGAGGAGGGCTCGGCGCTGGCTCGTGCGATCATAGACTACCTGCTCGAGCGGCGAAGCCTCGTCGTGGCGACGACCCACTACGTCGAGCTCAAGAGCTACGCGCACACGACGCCCTTCGTGCGCAACGCCTCCGTCGAGTTCGACGAGGAGACGCTGTCTCCCACCTACAGACTGATCATCGGTCTTCCGGGGAAGAGCAATGCGCTGACGATCGCGGGCAGGCTCGGGGTGCCGGAGGAGGTGCTCTCGCGGGCGCGGGAGCGCGTCAGCCCGGCGAGCCGCGAGCTGAACGACATGCTCTCGCGCATCCAGGAGGAGAGGGATGCGGCGACCCGCGCGAGGGCCGAGGTCGAGAGGCAGCGCGAGGAGGCGCGCAGGCTCGCGGAGGAGGCGAGGCATCAGCTCTCCGAGGCCGAGGAGATCCGGGAGGGCGCCCTGGAGGAGGGACGCGCCCAGGCGGAGCGAGAGCTCGAGGCGCTCCGGGAGGAGATGCGCGAGCTCCGGCGCGAGCTGCGGAGGGCGGCCGCTCAGCC
>CADDYR010000362.1 GCA_902810765.1 Chloroflexota bacterium | reverse complement strand
CCCACGTGCCCACCCAGTTCAGCACCGATGGCACGAGAGAGCCCGGCAGGATCTGGGCGAGCATCGCGCCCGGTGGGAAGCCCGACTCGACTCCCGTGGCGAGCTCGATGTAGGACAGGTAGCTCGGGATGTAGCCCTCCAGGAGCGTTACCGTGACCAGGAGTATGAGCAGGATCACCCAAACCGCGCGCCTCTTCCTGAGCTTGAGCAGCTCCGCGCGGAAGGATCCGAGAGTCCCGACAACCTCTCCACCGGGCGCCGAGCCGGCCACGATAGCCACTGCCTTACCTCCTGCTACAGCACGTCACGGGCTCTGAGCACGAGCCCCGCGACCACCACGAAGGCGAGCGTGTAGGCCCCAACCGTCATCGCAGCCCTGGCAGCATCAATGCTCCCCGGAGACTGGGTCACCACGCCCTGGACGAAGCTCACCACGTTCTGGCTCGTGGCCACCGACAGGCTTGCGTAGTTTACCCCGGGCAGGAACGGCGAGACGACCCCGACGATGTGCGACAGCTTCGCTCCCTGCTGCGTGACCACCTGCTCCACTACCCACTCCCCGATGCCGAGACCGATGCCCAGACCGGGACTTCGGAACAGCACCGCGAACATCAGACCCATCGAGGCCCACATCGAGAGTATCAGCCACTCGGCCCCCATGCCCTTCAACACGCTTCCCAGTCCGGGCCAGCTGACGGCGTGCGTGCTGGTCCCCGGCCCAGCAAGGTACGTGATAACGAGGCTGCAGACGGCGCCGAAGGCGAAGACAACGACCACCATGCCCGCTACAACCACCACGACCGCAAGAAGCTTGGCCAGATACATGCTCGCCCTTCGTGGTCGTTGCGTCAGCACCGTCTTGAGGGTACCCCACTCGTACTCGCTGCCCGCCACGAGCGCCCCCAGCACGACCCCTATCGCGTAGTCACCGTAGGTGACGAAGGCAACGGGTGTTCGGGCGAGCCCGCTCGGCAGCAGCTGATCGAGGTAGTGGCTGGGCGGCACATCCGAGGAGACCTTCCCGGCAGCCATCGTGAGGTAGAAGAGATAGGAGAGGAAGTAGCCCATGACCGAGACGAGCACCACGAGGACGAGCAGCAGCACCCACACGGCGGGGCGCTTTCTGAGCTTGAGGAGCTCTGCCCGAAACGAGCTAATCATCCTTACCACCTCCATTACTACCTCACGTCTCGAAACCACGTTACACATCCGCCAGTGAGCGTGAAGACTCCGACGTAGATCAACAGGGTGATCGCGGCCTGGGAAGGCTGAATGCCCACGGACGCCGCCACGTAGCCATAGGTTCCCTCGCCCGGCAGACCGTACACTACGCTCATCGCCACAGCACACGCGCCAGGCAGGAAGTGCGCGAAGTTATACAGGGCGTCGGAGATCACCCTAGCGTTGTCCGAGACGAGACCGCCCACCGCCCATTCCCATCCCGATGGCGACCGCGGAGCTTCGAAACAGGATTGAGAACACCATCCCCATAGACGCCCACATCGCCATGACCAGCCACTCCACCCCGATCCCTCCTAGGACGTCCGACAGCGGGGGCCATTTGAGCATCTGGGCGAGAGCGCCCTGGAAGAACTGCTGGTCCGCCCCGCTCAGCCCCGGCGCCACCAGTGCGACGCCCTCCGGTCCCAACATCGCCCTGAGCTGCACAGAGAGCAGGTGCTTGAGGGCTACGCTCGCGACGGCGGCACTGGCGAACACGAGCGCCACCATCAGAGCCGTCACCATCCACATCGCCAGCACCTTGCCGAGGTAGACGGACAGCCTCGATGGTTGCTGAGTGGCAGCAGTCTTGAGCGTGCCCCAGTCGTACTCGCCTCCCGCCACCAGCGCCCCCAGCACTATCGCCACGAGGTAGTCCCACAGGCTGAAGTAGGACAGCACGGACGGCACCAGGGAGCCCGGCATTATCTGGGCGAGGTCCATCCCTGGGATGTCTCCAGAATCCCCGTGCCCCGTCACGGCTATCAGGTAATCGAGGTAGTAGTACACGTAGCCGTTGAGGAAGATGACGGTGGCGATGAGTACCAGGAGCAGGACCCACATCGCCGGACGCTTGCGCAGCTTGTGGAACTCCGCTTGGGAGGCGCGGGCCACTCCCAAGCCGCCCACTAGGGTGTGTACCCGAAGCCCTATAGGCAATCCCGCCATCTGCCACCTCCTACAGCACGTCGCGCAACCACAGTACGAGCCCACCGACCACCACGAACGCGACGATGTACACACCCAGGGTCGCTGCCGCCTGCCCTGCGGGCACCCGCACCCCCGCCTGCACGAACAGGCCAAGCCCGTTGAGGCCCCAATCCGCGGAGAGTGCCGCGTAGTTGTTCCCGGGCAGCACGCGCGCGAGGGCGTGGACGCCGCTCGACAGCTTCGCCCCCTGGAG
>CADDYR010000361.1 GCA_902810765.1 Chloroflexota bacterium | reverse complement strand
ATCGTGTACAACATAACGTACGGCCCGCCCGTGTTCGCCCCGCTGCTCTTCGCCGCCAGCGGCTTCATGGGGCTGCTCGCGAGCCTGCTGAGGAGGAAGTAGATGGCGGTGGACCCCAAGCTGCTGCCGATAGACCCGAACACCGGCGAGCCGATCCCCCCGAGGGCGCAGCCGGGCTACTATCCGGGCTACGACGTGCTCTCGCAGCAGGAGTTCTGGGACGACGCGACGCGCAGGGTGGTGCTCCAGCGCGTGAACGACATCCCGCCGATCCGCTTCTTCACCGAGGAAGAGGCCCGATTCATGCAGGCGGTCGTAGATCGGATACTGCCGCAGGACGACCGCGACGAGCTGCACAGGATACCGATCCTGCCCAGGCTAGACGCGCGCCTTCATGAGGAGAACGTGACGAACGGCACCAGGTACGAGGGGATGCCGACGGACCAGGAGGCGTACAGGCTGGCGATCAAGGGTATCGAGGCCATCGCCCGGCACATGCACGGCAGGGGCTTCCTCGAGCTCGGGCCGCTCGAGCAGGACGAGGTGCTCGAGACGCTGCACGACAACCGGCCGCCCGCGGGACAGGAATACTGGAACCGGGTGCACGTGCACCGGTTCTGGCTGATCCTCGTCGGCGACGTGGTGGGCGTGTACTACTCGCATCCGTACGCCTGGAACGAGATCGGGTTCGGTGGCCCGGCCTACCCGCGCGGCTACTTCCGGCTGGAGGGCGGTCACCCGGAGCCCTGGGAGGTGGACGAGGCGCGATACCTGTGGGAGCCGCCGCCAGCTTCCAGGTCGGGCGAGATCCTGCCGCTCGCCGAGATCGTCGGGCACGAGCTGGTCATGCCGGGGCAAGGAGGCACACATTGACGGACTCGATACTCTCCAGGCTGTTCCCACCGACGGGCAGGCCCCTGGGCGGTGACTTCGGTCCGCCGAAGCCGGAGGAGCACACCCTCGGCCCGATGCAGAAGATCAGGGCGCCGATGCGCCGCTACCGGGAGAGCGAGGAGGTGGACTTCGTCATCGTCGGTCTGGGAGCGGGCGGAGGTGTGCTCTCGCAGCGGCTGTCGCGGGCGGGTTTCAGCGTCGTGGGCTTCGACGCGGGCCCCTTCTGGGACACGGAGCGCGACTGGGTCTCGGACGAGGTCGGCTCCCACAACCTGTACTGGAACGAGGTGAGGATCTCGGGCGGAGATCATCCGCTCGAGTTCGGGAGCAACAACAGCGGCCGGGGAGTGGGCGGGGGCACGGTGCACTACGCCGCGTTCTGCCCAAGGTTCCACCCCTCCGACTTCCGGACGTACACCGAGGACGGCGTGGGGGCCGACTGGCCGTTCACGTACTGGGACCTCAAGCCGTACTACGAGTTGATGGAGCTCGAGCTGCCGGTCGCCGGACCCGCGTACTATCCCTGGGGCGATCCTCACGGCTACCCCTTCGGGCCACACCCGAACGGCGGGGTGGGCGACGTGCTCGTCAAGGGCTGCACGAACCTCGGTATCCGCTCCGTCGCGGGCGGACCGATCGCGATCCTGTCGGGCTCGCGCAAGGACAGGCCGCACTGCATCTACCGGGGCTACTGCCTGCAGGCGTGCAAGGTCGGGGCGAAGGCGAGCACCCTCATCACGCACATCCCCGACGCGATCGCACACGGGCTGGAGATACGCGACAACTGCATGGTCGCGCGCGTGGACATGGGGGGCGACGGGCTGGCGAGGGGCGTGACGTACTTCGACCCCGAGGGCAGGGAGCGCTTCCAGCCCGCTCGGGTCGTCGTCGTGAGCGGGTACGCCATAGAGTCGCCGAGGCTGCTGCTGAACTCGGCCTGTCCGGGATTCGAGCAGGGGCTGGCGAACTCGAGCGGGACGGTGGGGCGCTTTCTCATGGCGCAGGCGGGCAACGTGATCCTCGGCCGGTTCGCCGAGCCGGTGCGGATGTACAAGGCCCCTCCCGCCCACGCGCTCACGGAGGAGTTCTACGAGACCGACCCGAAGCGCGACTTCGCGCGGGGGTTCGCGATCCAGTCGGTGGGCCCTCTGCCGGTCGCGTTCGCCAAGCAGATGGCGGTCGCGCGGGGTGCGTGGGGCTGGGGAATGCGCAAGGCGATGATGGACTACAACCACTGGGCTGCGTTCGGCCTCCTGGGGGAGATCCTGCCGCACGCGGACAACCGCGTCGAGCTCTCGCCGGACGTCAGGGACCGCCACGGCCTGCCGGTCGCGAAGGTCACGTTCAACCTGCACGAGAACGACCTGAAGCTGATCGAGTTCGGCAAGAACACGACGATGGACGTGATGCAGGCTGCGGGCGCCGACGAGGTGGTGCAGGAGGCGCGCTACGCCCACCTGGTGGGCGCGGCACCAGCCGTCCACCACGGACTCGTCGGGGTCGTTGCCCATCCGGCACGCGCCCACCAGG
>CADDYR010000360.1 GCA_902810765.1 Chloroflexota bacterium | reverse complement strand
TACGTGACGAGCTCGCAGACGGGCGCCGCGGGCGCGCTCGCCTCGGCCGGCCTGCCGCTCGGGGCCGTCGGACCCGTGGTCGCCGTGATGCACGCGTACATGACGCGCGTCGGCGAGGGACCGTTCCCGACCGAGCTGCACGACGAGGTGGGCGACAGTATCAGGAGCGCGGGCAGCGAGTTCGGCACGACGACCGGCAGGCCGCGCCGGTGCGGCTGGTTCGACGCCGTCGCCAGCCGCTACGCGGTCGAGGTCAACGGCGCGACCTCGCTCGCGCTCACCAAGCTCGACGTGCTCGACGGCCTCGATCCGGTCCGGATATGCGTCGGCTACCGCATCGGTGGTCGCTGCACGGACGTATTTCCCGCGAGAGCCGAGGAGCTGGCGGCGGCCGAGCCCGTGTACGAGGACCTGCCGGGCTGGACCGGCCCCACGTCCGGCGCGCGGAGCTGGGAGGACCTGCCCCCCGGGGCGCGGCGCTACGTGCGGCGGATCGAGGAGCTGATGGGCGCGCCGGCCTCGATAATCTCGGTCGGGCCCGCGAGGGGCCAGACCTTCGCGCTGCGCGACCCGCTCGAGGCCGCGTAGGGGGAGGGTCAGGACACTCCGTACGTGTCGAGCTCGTACTTGGGCTCGCGCTCCATCAGCTCGCCGAGCGCGGCGGCCACCGACCTGCCCCTGAACAGCACCTGGTAGGTCTGCTCGACGATCGGCATCTCGACCGAGTAGCGGCGGGCAAGCTCGTGCGCGCCGCGGGTGGTCTCTATGCCCTCCGCGACCTGGGGCGCCAGCGCTGCCCGTACCTCCTCGAGCGAGCGCCCTCTGGCCAGCTCCTGCCCCACGTACCTGTTGCGGCTGTTCCGGCTGCTCACCGTCGCGAGCAGGTCGCCGAGCCCGGCGAGCCCGGCGAAGGTGAGCGGCTGCGCGCCCGCGGCCGCGCCGAGTCGCGCGATCTCGGCGATGCCGCGCGTCACGAACGCCGCTTTCGCGTTCTCCCCCGCCTCCAGCCCGTCCGCCGCCCCGGCGCCTATCGCGATCACGTTCTTGAGCGCTCCCCCGAGCTCGACGCCCACCACGTCCGGATTCGCGTACACCCGCCACTGAGGGGTGTTGAGGCGGGCCAGGCCGTCCGCGAGCGCCTCGGGGTGCCAGCTCGCGACCACACTCGTCGCGGGCTTGCCCTCGGCTATCTCCCTCGCCAGGTTCGGCCCGGAGATGGCGCCGATGCGGTCCACGCCGCGAGGGCCGAGCTCCTCCTCGAGCACCTGCGTCATGCGCAGCAGGCTGCCGCCCTCCAGGCCCTTCGCGCCGCTCCAGACGGCGTGATCCCGTCTCAGGAAGGGCGCGAGCCACCGGACGTTCTCCCTCATACGCGAGGTGGGCACGATCACTACCACCGTGCGGGCCTCACGGCACGCGCGCTCGGGGTCGTCCTCGAGCTGCAGCTGGGGAGGAAACCTGATCCCGTCGAGGAAGCGGCGGTTGCAGCGAACCTCCTCGAGCTCGCGCCGCTCCTCCTCAGTCCTGCACAGGAGGGTCACCGGCCGGAAGCGTGCGAACATCACGGCGAGCGCCGTGCCCCACGACCCCGTGCCCACGATCAGGATGCCGCCGATGTCCTCGCTCAAGCCTCGAACTCCACGTGAGGCGATTATACCGCGCGGGCGCGATGCTGCCTGAAGACCTCGTACAGCACGACGGCCGTGGCGACCGCGAGGTTGAGCGAGTCGCACCGTCCGACCATCGGGATCCGGACGAGCTCGTCGCACAGCGCGAGCAGGTCCTCCGATAGCCCCTCGCGCTCGCTTCCCATCAGCAGCACGAGCGGCGAGGGGTACCGGAGCTCCGTGAAGTCTGTCGCGGCGCTCCCTGACGCTCCCACGAGCGCGGCTCCGGTCTCGCGCTTCCACCCGGCAAGCTCGCTCGCCTCGGCGAGGGCCACGGGCACCGAGAAGATCGCGCCCGTGCTCGACCTCACGGCCGCCGGGTCGTACGGATCGGTGCCGTCGCCGACGAGGATCACGCCTCCGGCCCCTACCGCGTCCGCCGAGCGCAGCACGCTGCCCACGTTGCCGGGGTCCTGCGGCCTGTCGAGCGCGACCCAGCACAGACCCCCGCGTTCCGCAAGCTCCCGCAGCCCCGCCCACCTCCGCCGGACGACCGCCGCGATGCCCTGCGGACCCTCGCGCGACGCGATCGAGCGGAAGGCGTCGGCACCGAGCTCGAGCACGGGGGTGCCGCGCGAGCGCTGCTGCTCGACCAGCCCGAGCGCGAACTCGCTCGACAGCAGCTCTGGAGCGTAAACGAGCGTCTCGACGCTGGCGCCTGTCTGGAGCGCCTCCGCGACGAGGCGGATGCCCTCGACGAGGGCCAGCCCCGTCTCCTCGCGGGCCCTGCGGCTCCTGAGCCTCCGGAGCCGCTTCACC
>CADDYR010000359.1 GCA_902810765.1 Chloroflexota bacterium | reverse complement strand
CTCGATATCGCCCGAGCCGATCGCGTCGGCAGGGAACGAGTAGGCTCGGGCCAGGCGATAGGCATCATCGAGCTGGGAGGGGGCTTCGATCAGCAGGACCTCGTAGCGTACTTCCAGTCGCTCGGCCTCGCGACGCCCGCGGTGTACTCGGTCTCGGTGGACGGCGGGACGAACTCTCCGACCGGCGATCCCAACGGCCCGGACGCGGAGGTGCTGCTGGATCTCGAGGTCGCGGGCGCCGTGGCGAACGGCGTCACGCTCGTGGTGTACTTCGCGCCGAACACCGACCGCGGCTTCATTGATGCGGTCACGACCGCGGTGCACGACGCGACGAACAACCCCTTGGTGATCTCGATAAGCTGGGGCGGACCGGAGTCGACGTGGAGCTCGCAGTCGCTGACGGCGATGGATCAGGCGTTCCAGGCCGCGGGCACGATGGGCGTCACCGTGTGCTGCGCATCCGGCGACCAGGGCTCGGGCGACGGCGTCGGGGACGGGCTCGCGCACGTGGACTTCCCGGCCTCCAGCCCGCACGTCCTGGGCTGCGGGGGCACCACTCTCACGCTCAGCTCCGGCACCATACAGAGCGAGACGGCCTGGAGTGACGCGTCCGGCGCTACGGGCGGAGGAGTGAGCGATGCGTTCGCTCTCCCGGACTGGCAGTCCGGCGCCGATGTGCCGCCCTCCGCTAACCCCGGGGGGCGCGTGGGACGGGGCGTGCCGGACGTCGCCGGGAACGCGGACCCTCAGACGGGATACAGGGTTCACGTGGACGGGCAGGACCTGACCGTGGGCGGCACGAGCGCCGTCGCTCCCCTCTGGGCGGGGCTGGTCGCGCTGCTGAACCAGAGTCTCGGGCGCCCCCTCGGGTTCGTGAACGTCGCGCTCTACTCCCTGTCCCCCGGGAGCGGAGCCTTCCACGACGTAACGGAGGGCAGCAACGGCGCGTACCAGGCGGGTACTGGCTGGGACGCCTGCACCGGACTGGGCAGCCCGGACGGACAGGCGCTGGCCAGTGCGCTCGGGTCGTCGGCCGAGGGCTCAGCTCCGTGAGGCCGCCCGCAGCTGGCGCTCGATCACGTTCGTCGCGATCCCGTCCGGGGAGTACCTGAGCAGCCACTCGAACGTCTCGACGTCGTTCGCCGTCCACAGGAACAGCCCGGCGCCCTCCTCGCGCACTGTGCGCGCGACCTCCGGGCTCGCGAGCGAGTGGAACAGCATCAGCGCGTCCGCCCCGCTCCTTCGGATCAGCGCTCGCACGTACTCCCGGTGATCGTGGCGGGCCCCGGGCAGCCTGCCCACCGGCTCGGGCAGGTCACTGCGCCACTTGTCCATCGGCAGCCCGACGGCAGCCTCGGGACATCTCGCCTTCAGCCTCGCGACGGCCGCCGGGTGGCCCAGGCTCACGATCGTGCGCTCCGCGATGCCGTGCCCGGACAGGAGCCCCGCGATCCTCCCGACCCCATCGAGCGTGCCCTTCCAGTCGAAGTTGAGCAGCACGCCGGACTCGGCAATCAGCCGAAGGTACGGCTCGACCCTCGGCACCGAGGTGTCGAGCGCGCTGCCCAGGAGCTCCCGCGTCGCCGTCCTCAGATCCACGCTCGCGCCGTCGAGCTTGCGCCTGCGGTCGTGCGAGACGACGACCGTGCCGTCCGCGAGGTCGAGCGCGTCGAACTCGACCATCCGCGCGCCGAGCTCGATCGCGCGCCTCACCGCCGCGAGGGAGTTCTCGGGGTGCGCGGGGCCGTGCGCGCCCCTGTGCGCGATGGCGACGGTCTCGGGGAATGGAAACCGCATCCGGCCTAGCCCTGCAGCAGCAGCGTCTCGGGGTCCTCGACCATCTCCTTGACGGCGACGAGGAACCGGACAGCGTCGCTGCCGTCCACGATCCGATGGTCGTAGGAGAGCGCCAGGTACATCATCGGCCGGACGACGACCTCGCCGTCCACGACCACCGGCCGCTCCTTGATCGCGTGCATGCCGAGGATGCCCACCTGCGGGGCGTTCAGGATGGGGGTGGACATGAGGGAGCCGTAGATGCCGCCGTTCGTGATCGTGAACGTGCCGCCGCGCAGGTCCTCGAGCGTGAGCTTGCCCTCGCGGGCCCTGCGGGCCAGGTCGGCGACCTCCCGCTCGATCTGAGCGAAGCTCTTGCGGTCGGCGTCGCGCACGACGGGCACGACCAGCCCCTCCTCCGCGCCCACCGCGATGCCGATGTCGTAGTACTCCTTGACGAGCACCTCGGTCCCCTGTATCTCGGCATTGAGGTACGGGAACGCCTTCAGCGCGCCGATGACGGCCTTCGTGAAGAAGGACATGAAGCCGAGCTTGACGCCGTGCCTCTCGCGGAACTCCTCGCCCCGGCGCCTGCGCAGGTCCATGATCGCCGAGAGGTCCGCCTCGTTGAAGGTGGTGAGCATCGCCGCGTTGTGCTGCGCCTCGACCAGGCGTCGGGCGATGGT
>CADDYR010000358.1 GCA_902810765.1 Chloroflexota bacterium | reverse complement strand
AGGCTGCGCCGCCCGCGGAGCTGCCCGTGCCGGCGGTCGTCGTCCCCGACGCCCGGCGCGCTCTGTCCAGACTATCGTCCGAGTTCTGGGGTAACCCCAGCCGGGAGCTCCTCGTGGTCGGGATCACGGGGACCGACGGCAAGACCACGACGACCTTCCTCACGAGCGCCGTGCTCGAGGAGGGAGGCTTCACGACCGGGTTCGTCAGCACCGCCGACCTGAAGATAGCCGACCGCCAGTGGAGCAACCCCGAGCACGTCACCACCCCGCTCCCGCCCGACCTGCACAGGACTCTGCGAGAGATGGTGGACGCGGGCGTCGAGTACGCGATCGTGGAGAGCTCCTCACACGGCCTCAAGCTCGCTCGGCTCGAGGACGTGGCCTACGACATGGCCGTGCTCACGAACGTCACGAGCGAGCACCTCGAGCTGCACGGCACCGTCGAGCAGTACAGGCGCGACAAGGCTCGGCTGTTCACAATGCTCGGCCGCTTTCCGGACAAGGGCGTCGGCAAGACGGGCATCGTCAACGCCGACGACCCGAGCGCGGACCTCTTCATCCGCGCGACCGCTGGGAAAGTGCTTACATACGGCGTCGCTCGCCATGCGGACGTGGTCGCGGAGGGCGTCGCGCAGAGCCACGAGGGGATCGCGTTCAGGGCGAGGACGCCCCACGGCGAGGCGACGGTCAGGCTGCCGATGGTGGGCGGGTTCAACGTGTTCAACGCGCTCGCGGCGCTGTCCGTCGGCCTCTCCCAGGGCGTGCCGCTCGAGCGGTGCGCGCGGGCGCTCGAGGGCTTCCGCGGCGTTCCCGGCCGGATGCAGAAGATCGAGGAGGGACAGCCGTTCGGGGTCGTGGTGGACTACGCCCACACCGCCGACGCCCTCGAGAAGGTGCTCCAGACCCTCCGCCAGGCCGCCTCGGGCCGCGTGATCGTCGTGTTCGGCAGCGCGGGCGAGCGAGACCGCACGAAGCGCGCGCCGATGGGCGCCGTCGCCGCCAGGCTCGCCGACCTCTCGATCCTCACGAACGAGGACCCGCGCAGCGAGGACGAGATGGCGATAATCCGCGAGATCGCTCAGGGCGCGGAGCGGGAGGGCGCGCGAGAGGGACAGGGGTACCTGTGCATCCCCGACCGGAGCGAGGCCGTCTACGAAGCCTTCCGACGTGCACAACCCGGTGATATCATCCTTCTCGCCGGTAAGGGGCACGAGACGACTATCGAGCTCCGCGACCGCTCGGAGCCGTGGAGCGACACGGCAGTCGCCCGCGAGCTCCTGCGGGAGCTTCGAGCCTAGCGCCCCCGCCGCCGATCAATCGCAAGCACAGGAGTTGCCCGTTGTCCTTTCGCAGAGCGGCTTTCGCAATACTGCTGTCACTCGCGCTCGGGGCCTGCGGCCCGGCCAGCCTCGCCAGGCACGAGAGCAAGGCCCCTCCTCCGCCTAAGGGGATCAGGACGGCCGACGGTGCAAGCGCACTCCCCGGCAGCCTCGCCCTCTCCGCGGACGGCCGCATCTGGGAGCTCACGGACGGCCGGTGGACGCGGCTCACCTCGGGCCCGAACGACTCCGAGCCGGTGTGGGACCGCTCGGGACGACAGGTGCTGTTCGTCCGGCGGTTCACCGACTACTCCGACCTCTTCGCCGTCAACCCCCGGACGAAGAAGCTCACGAGGTGGACACAATACAGGGGCCACGGCAAGGTCGGCTCCAGGCAGTTCGCCGACACCTCCTCCTGGGCGCTCGAGCCCTCGCCGCTCACGGCCTCCTCCGCGCTCCTGCTCACGGACAGAAACGGCTTCTACATGAAGCTCGCGGTCGTGACGAGGGGGTCGAAGGGGCTGAGGGCCCTGACGGATCAGAGCGTCGTGCCGGAGGACCCGCAGGCGTCGCCGAACGGGCGCCGGATGGCGTACCTCGCCCATCCCGACGGCCCGGCGGAGCTGGTCGTGCGCAACATCGTCGGAGCACCGCACCCGAAGCAGCTCACCAGGTTCCCGAACGGGGTCTACGATCCCGCGTGGTCCGCCGACGGCAGGTGGATCTTCTTCGTGGCAAGCACGAAGGGCTCGTCGAACCTGTACGCGATCGGAGCCGACGGGAAGAAGCTGACGATGCTGTCCTCGGGCGACGCCGTGAGGCAACCGACCGCAGCGGGCAGGAACCGTATCGTGTATCTTAGAAAGAACGGCGACGGGTGGGACGTCTGGACCGCGCGGCTCGTGACCCGAAAGGGCAGGCTATCCGTGGAGGACGAGCAGCAGGTCACGGACGGCGGGAAGCTCGACGCCGTCTCGAACCTCAGCTGGACCGACGCAAAGGTGGGCTCGAAGCAGGATTGAGTAAGCTCCACAAGCTGATAATCACCCTGGCGCTGGCGGCCACGCTCGTGAGCGCCGCTGGATGCTCGCAGAACGCCCGGTCCGGGACCGGCACGGCGCCCCCCGGCCCGACCGCTACTGGGA
>CADDYR010000357.1 GCA_902810765.1 Chloroflexota bacterium | reverse complement strand
GTCTTGTACATCACGTAGAGCATCGCTATCTGCAAGAGCGGCAGAAACAGCGTGCCCGCGAACCCTACCAGCCCCAAGTTGGCGCCCAACGTCAGAAACAGCCTCGCCTCCACCGCCCACACCACGGGCCAGACGAGCGCGTTGCCGGCTCTACCGAGCCAAAGCGCGAAATGGCCTCCGCGCCCCCACACCAAGAGGGGGATCACCATCGGTCCCAGGGCGTAGAGCACCACGAGCCCCGCGAGCGAGATCACCCTGACGAATCCCACCGCCAGCAGCATCACGAACGAGATCACGGCAGCTATAGCCTCGAGCACGCTCGCCTGCTCAGCAGCTCCCAGAGAGCCCAGCTTCCCCCAGAAGCCAAGATTGCTCCAGCCCTCCCCGGTCGCGGTGCCCGGATCGAGCGAGAACACGGCGTGCGCGAGGGCATTCGAGCCCCACAACAGCGAGTGGGCGATTGGCTGGTAGAACAACAGGCAGAAGAGGGCAGCCAGTATCCGGGCGCACAGGGCGCCGGGAGAGGGCTCCAGCCCGAACCAGATGCGGTAGGCCGAGAGCGCGACGAGCAACACGAGCAGAGACACCGCTCCTGTGCGCATGGCGTCGGCGAACAGCCGCAAGGGGGCGGCTGCCTGGACTTCGGTGAAGTCCGGCGTCTGGACCAGCCAAGAGCCTATCTGGGAGACCTCCCTGTTCACCAGCTCCTTCGGTCCCAACAAAGTGTCCCTGAAGGCCTTGAAGAAGTCGGATATCCAGTTGGCGGGGTTGAGGCACGACAGGTCCATCCCCCGCCAGCTCGCCGAGCACCCGCCTCCCGACGGATCCGCCATTGGGATCGTGCCTGCCAGACCAGCCACGTGGCCGGTCTGGGCGGGGAGATAGCCGGATGCTGTGGGGCTTGCGGGCTCCTGGACGTACACCACGCCGCGCACGTCCTGAGGGCTCGTGACCCTGCCCGTGAGGAAGGCGGCCGAGGTGAGCGAGAGCACCGCCACGAGCCCGAGGGCCGATAGAGCCCACACCGGTAAGGTTGCCGTACGCGTGACTCTTTGCATCGGTCCCTCCTCTACTTGAAGAAGCTGTTGATGATGGTCGGCGCGAACAAAATCACGATGATCCCGACCGCTATATAGAACAGCTTCTCCACGCCCCCGCGGTGACCCAGCAGGATGAGTATCCCGGCGAAGGCGGCTACCAAAATCGCTATGGGGGCGCCGATGGCGCGCACCGCGACGTAGGCCCCGTAGAAGAAGGAGTTGATGGGGGCCACGTTGATCTTGGTGCCCTGCCCGTCGTTGCCCGCAGCGAGCACGGTCGCTCCCGAGACGAGCGCGGGGGTGTGGGCGGGGTTGCCCGCAAGGGCAGGCGGGACCGCTAGGTCGCTCGCCAGCAGCATCAGCGTGAACACTGCGAGCAGGGTGATGTGCTTGATACTCTCTCTCATCCGGCTGTCTCCTCGTGTGCGAGCTTGGTGAGTACGGTGGCGAGCACCCGCTTTACGGCCCGCCTGTAGGGGGTGGGCATCAGCTCAAGGGTAAGGGCGGAGTCTGCGAGCATCCGCCTCAAGGGCTCGGAGTACGGCACCTCGAGCACCCCTGCCAGCTCCGGCACGAGCCCGCGGATTCTGCCCGTGTCGATGGGGTTGACGCTTCCGGAGCCCGCGCCGTTGATTATGAGGGTCATATCGGCCATCGCGAGCGAGCGCATCTCCACCCGATCGATCTCGGCCAGCTCCCCCCGGTAGTCCACGGTGTACACCTCGGACGCGAGGTAGTCTATCGCCTGGATCAAGGGCTCCATGGTCGCGGCCTCCGGCCACCCCACGAGCTGGATGTGACCGGCCGCCTGGATCGCCCACTGGTTGAGGGGGTTGGTGAAGCTCGTACCACAGTCGAGGATCACCACGTTGTAGTGGACCCGGAGCAGGCCCAGCAGCCGGTCGTAGTCTCTGGGAGTCAGCTCCCTCATCTGGCTGGGGCTCAAGGGAGCGGTGATCACCGGCACCGAGTCCCACATCGTGACGAACTCCTGGAGCTTACCAAGTCCCCTGGCCTCGACCGTGTGGATGTTCTCCAAGAGGTCCACCAAGGTCCTCGGGTTGGCGTCGCCGAGGTGCTGGCGGAGGTTGCCCCAGTCGGGGTTGACCTCGACCACCACCGGCCTGGCGAGGGGATACTGTGAGAGCACGAGCCCCTCGGTGAGCGAGAAGGTGGACTTGCCTGTGCCGCCCTTGGAGCTGATGGTTGCGAGCACGACCGAGCAGTCGCTCACCTGGCGGATCGCACTGCCTATCAGCCCGTCGTGTACTCCCTCCTCTCGGCCTGCGCTGGTGCGATCCCTTAGCCACGTGCGCGCGCGCCTCTCCCAGGGCACGCGCCTTCTCGGGGGCCTGGCGCGGAGGTCGGGCAGCTCGCGGGTGGGGTGCTTTCTCTTCGGTAGTCCCTGGGCGAGCCCGGACGAA
>CADDYR010000356.1 GCA_902810765.1 Chloroflexota bacterium | reverse complement strand
GCGCGGTGTCCACGCTGCCGTCTCCGAGCAGGGGAGTCAGCAGGGGAGGGATGAGCTCTCTCGGCATCGGCTCAGGCTGCCTTCTCCAGCTCCGCGGAGTAGCTGCCCGACCTCGCGGCGCTGTTCATCTTCGCGCGGTGGTAGAACGCCTTCTGCGCCTCCGCGACGTTCTCGGCCCTGCCTGCCCACAGCTTCATCGGCAGGTCCTGCAGAGCGCGGGCGTAGGAGAAGCCGAGCTCCCACGGCAGGTCCTTGTAGGTGGAGTTCATCGCGTTCAGGTGCTCGGTAGCCTGGATGTCGTTCTGTCCGCCGGAGAGGAACACGATGCCGGGCACGATGGCGGGCACGGCTCTCAGCAGGCACTCGACCGTCGCGTCCGCCACCTCCTGCACGCTCGACTGCCGCGGACACTCCTTTCCGGCGATCACCATGTTCGTCTTGAGCAACAGCCCCTTCAGGTGAACGCGGTGCCTGACCAGCGTGTTGAAGAGGCTGCGCAGCGTTCGATCGGTCGCGTCGAAGCACTGCTCTATCGTGTGATCCCCGTCTATGAGCACTTCGGGCTCGACTATGGGCACCATTCCCGCCTCCTGGCTGAGCGCCGCGAAGCGGGCGAGCGCCTCGGCGTTGGAACCGATGCACGTGTCCGTCGGGATGCCCTCCCCTATCGTGATCACCGCCCGCCACTTCGTGAACCTGGCGTCCATCTGCCGGTACTCGGCCAGCCGCTCGCGCAGGCCGTCGAGGCCCTCGGTGATCTTCTCGTCCGGGAAGAGCGCCATGTCCTTCGCACCCTCGTCCACCTTGATGCCCGGGATGACTCCCTGCCTCTTCAGTACCTCGACGAACGGGGTGCCGTCGGAGGAGGACTGCCTGATCGTCTCGTCGAACAGGATGACGCCGCTCAGGAACTCGCCGATGCCGGGAGTGGTGAAGAGCATGTCGCGGTACGCCCGCCTCGTCTCCTCGGTCGACTCTATCCCGACCGCGGAGAAGCGCCTGCCGATCGTGCCGAAGCTCTCATCCGCGGCCAGCAGCCCCTTGCCGGGTGCGACGAGCGCTCTGGCGGTGGTCTCGAGCTCTTCAGTGTGCATCTCTGCCGTCGCTCCTTTCAGGTTCCACTACGCCGAATCATATCAACTCCGAGGAGTCGCGTGCAGATGCCGTGCCATCCGTGGGGGGCGAGGACCGCATGGCACGGCTGATGCGACCGTGTTCCGACCCATACGGGGCCGAATCAGGCAGAAGGAGAGAAGGATGATCAACGTTACCGATAGCGCGAAGCAGATGTTCGAGCAGATCGGTGCGAGCACCGAGTTCCCGACGGGCGAGGTGCTGCGCCTCGACCCGGTGGGTGAGGGGCAGATCGGCCTCGGGCTCGGTGTGCCCCAGGCAAGCGACCAGGTGGTCGAGCACAACGGCCACGAGGTGGTCAGGGTATCGCAGGAGATCAGCCTTGCCGCGGACGGTGCCACGCTCGACCGGGTGGACACGCCCCAGGGCTCCGCGCTCGTGATCGTGCCGCCCGGAGAGGCCGAGTCCGCGCCATCCTAAGCGCCCCGGCAGGCCTCGTCGCCGGATCTCCCCGGCAACCGACCGCCGCCCGCCGTCCCGAGCCTCCCACACCTGCCATCGTTCGTGTGCAGCGAGGGCCCTGGGACGGTGGGCCCGGCGTCTTATATCGTGTCTCGGATTGATTGGCGCTCCCCGGACGCCGCTGAGCCCGTGGAAGCCGTCCCCCTGCATATCAACCCCACGGCTCACAGCGCAGCTACAGCCACGTGCAACGGCCCTCCCCTGGGCTTACAGTCTTGCATGCAGACTCGAGCGCCTGTAGGGTTGGAGGGCAAATCGTAGTCGAATCGAGGAGGCTGAAACGGTGATAGAGGATCAGGCGAAGGTTGCGAAGGCGTATTCGGGGTGGGAGGTCTACCAGCAGAAGCTTCTCGAGGCGATAGAGCCTCTCTCGGCAGATCAGCTCGAGCTTCGCGTGGCTCCCGAGCTGCGCTCCGTGGGCGAGCTCGCCGCCCACATTGTGGCGACGAGGGCGGGCTGGTTCCACAGGATGCTGCACGAGGGAGGGGACGAGCTCGAGCGGTGGGCGAGGCTCGGCCAGGGCGGCGCGGGCACGGACGAGCTGCTCGAGGGGCTGAAGGTCACCTGGAGCCTGATCTCGGGCTGCCTCGAGAGATGGACGCCGGCCGACATGGACGAGGTGGTGTTCGATGGTGACTGGCGAGGCAACCACTACACGCTCACACGTCAGTGGGTCGTCTGGCACGTGCTCGAGCACGACATGCACCACGGGGGAGAGCTCTCGCTGACCCTCGGCGCGAACGGCCTGCCGGGTGTCGACATCGAATAGCTCGGGGGCTCGCTGCCGATAGGCCTCGCACGATTCCCCTGCTGGCGGCCGGACCGGATTGTCAAGTTCTCGTCCCGGCGAGGACGTGCGCGCGGCGGGTGGGCTCGGGGATGCGATATCGCGGCGCGAGCCGGAGGGTGAGCCCGATCGCGTCC
>CADDYR010000355.1 GCA_902810765.1 Chloroflexota bacterium | reverse complement strand
GTCGCAGCCTGGGGCGTGCTCGCGCTGGTGGGCGCGGCGACCCTCGTCAGATGCGGGAGCAGGTTGCTCGTCACGGGGCTCATCACGTACTGAGGGGCCCTCGTGAGCTGCAGCGCGGCGAGCAGGATGCCCGCCCACTCGTGGGACCGCTCGCCGCCCAGCGCGGTCACGGCTATCGGCCCGCCGTTGGCGAGCACCTGGGCGCAGGCCATGCTCGCGAGTACCGGCATCGCGAACCTGAAGGCGTGCGAGAGGCTGAAGCTCTCGCCCGAGCCGGTCGGCCTCCTGACCTCCGCTGGACGGATCAGGAGCACGCTGATCACCGGTGCGAGCACGATCGCCACCGCCGGCCCCACGACGCCCAGCCCCGCGACGAGCAGGATCGCCGCGACTATCACCCGACTGCCGGACTCCGTGATGAACATGCTGCTCAGGCGGATGAACTGACGGTGGCCCGAGAGCACCCCCCGCCGGAAGTAGTTGAACGAGTAAGCGCAGATGGAGAGGATGAAGGCGGCGGTGAGCGCGACCCGTCCGCCGAACAGGACGGAGGTAAGCAGCGGGCTCAGGGCGAGCGCGGCCAGGATGAACAGCCCGAGCAGCGCGAGCTGGAGCCTGCGCGCGCTCGCGACCACCTGCTCCCAGTCCTGCCCCCTGGCCTCCCGCTCCGCGATGTACCGCCCGAGCATCTGCGTTATGCCGATCCACAGCACCTGCCCGAACAGGAAAGTGGCGGACCACAGGTTCGCGAGCAGGCCGAAGCCCCTCACGCCGAGGGCGTGGGCCGAGAGCGACTGGAACGCGTAGGTGAGCACGCCCGTGACGCCGAGCGCGAGGGCGAGGTACAGCGATCCCGACCTCACACCCTGACCGGACCGCAGAGCGCGCAGCTTGCCCTCAGTAGTCGCAGATCTCACGTGGATCGGGGTCTCTCCTCCCTCCGATGCCTCGCCGCAGAGCTCTTACCAGCCGTCGTGCCGCAGCCGTGGGGCGCGCTCGGCCATGGAAGTGTACTACACGCTCCGGCCGGGATGCGCGGTAGGTGTGGCGGGCAATGTGGTATCATCCAGCACGGAGCGGGCACGGGGCGCGTTCGACCTGTGCCTCGGCCCTCCGGCTCGGTGGGGTGCGAGGGAGCTGGATGTCGGAGGTGCGGGCACATCCCTGGTTCTTGTCGGCGCTGTTCGCCCTGGCGGCGGGCGCCCTGACCCGTAGCGGCTTCCTGCTGACGCTCGGACTCGGGCTCGCGCTGGGCGTGCTCGCGGCCTGGCTCTGGTCCCGCTACTGTCTCAGGGACGTGAGCTACACCGTCACGATCCTCCCGCACCGCGTGTACGCCGGCGAGAGGGCGGAGGTCGAGGTCGCCGTGGTAAACCACAAGCTCCTCCCCCTGCCGTGGCTGGTGGTCGAGGACCAGTTCGACCGGGCGCTGACGGTCCACGGCGAGGGGCGCAGGTTTGCTGGCAAGGACCACTGGCACGTGCAGCGCCTGGTGTCCATCGGCGGCCGCGAGAGGCTGCGCTGGAGGTACGTGCTCGAGTGCCCCCTGCGCGGCTCGTACGAGCTCGGCCCCGGCTCTCTGAGCTCGGGCGATCCCTTCGGCTTCTTCGAGAGCCGGAGGGAGGTGGCGGGTGGTGCACGCGTGCTCGTGTACCCGAAGCCGCTCCCGCTGGAGGAGCTCCACCTGGCTCGCCGCTTCCCGTTCGACGCCCTGCGTCCCGCGCGGGCGCTCCTCGACGACCCGCTGAACGTGGTCGGGGCCCGGCCGTACTCCGAGGGGGATACGAGGCGCCAGGTCCACTGGCGGGCGAGCGCCCGCAGCCTCGAGCTACAGTCGAAGGTCTGGACGCCCACGCAGGAGCCCGCGGTGCTCATCTTCCTGAACCTGGCAAGCTCGGACGTGCGCTGGGAGGAGCGCGACAACGCGGGGGTGGAGCTCGCGATCCGGGCGGCGGCGACGGTCGCGCACCAGGCGTGCGCGGCCGGGTGGGCGTTCGGCCTGTACGCCAACGGGCTCAGGCCGGGCACCCGATACCGCACGAGGATGGGTCTGATGCGCGGCGAGGACGGCCTGCTGAGGGTCATGGAGACGCTCGCGGTGCTCCCCACCTTCGCGACGGTGCAGTTCGCGGACCTCCTCCGCCTCGAGAGGTCTCGCGTGCCGCACGGCGCGACGGTGGCGGTCGTGACGGCGATGCTCAGTCGGCCGATACTCGACCAGATCGCCATCTACCGGCGCTGTGGGATAGACGTGGAGCTGCTGGACGTGAGCGCGCCCTATGTCGAGGAGGTCGCCGTGTCGTGAGAGCGCTGAGACCGGACTCGCTGCTCGTGCTGGTGCTCGCCACCGGGGCGGAGACCAGCCTGCTCTACGTGCTGGAGTCGCTCGCGGCCGGCTCGCCCGCCACCGCGCCCCTGCCCTGGACCGCCCTGTGGGCGCTCGGGGTGCTCGCCTTCGTCGTGGCGCACTCGCCGATGCCGAGGAGCCGGGCCGGCAGGCACTCGCTGGCCCTGGGGCTGTGGCTGCTCACCT
>CADDYR010000354.1 GCA_902810765.1 Chloroflexota bacterium | reverse complement strand
GCCCACGATCGAGCCGTACTCCTTGTTCTCGAACACGATCAGGTACACGTGATCGAAAGCAGGCACACCCCCAGCCGTCCTCGTTGGCGTGGCCGTAGGACTTGGCGTAGGAGTCGGCGTCGGGCTGGTGCCGTCGTTGTGGAGTATGTCCATGTACGTGCCGTAGCCGGAAGACGTGGCCCACTCGGACGCGCTCTCCACGGCCGTGCCCTCGCCCCACTCATTGAAGGTGGTGATGAGCTGCCAGGGCTCACGGGAGGCCACCATCGAGGCCACGTTCGAGGCGAACCTCGAGGGGCTTCGTGAGAGCCCCGGGCTCTCCCCCACCTTCCAGTAGCCCGGGCTCACCGAGTAGCTGTAGCCCCTTTGCTCGTCGGTGGCGACCGCGGGGCCGTACTGGTGCCAGGTATCCGGCTGGCTCGAGCACGTCCTGTAGCCGCTGAACACCTTGAGCGACACGTAGAAGCGGCCGCCGTTCGCCTGCTTCCACCTATTGACGGCGGAGCACGAGGCGTTCGCGCCCGTGTTGAACACGAAGATCACGGGCTTGCCGTTGACGTGCAGGTAGCTTGAGTCCGAGGCGTACTTCGAGTAGATGTAGTCGAGGTCGGACCTGATATCCGAGCTCGTCTGGGCACCCTGTCCCGCCGGCTCGTAGTAGAGGGTCCACTTGAACCCGGTCCCCGCCGCTGCCTGCAGCAGGGTCGGAACCTTCGAGTCCGTCTGGGTGCCCCGACCCCACCACGAGGCTATGCCCGCCTGAATGTGGCCGTACTGCATCGCCCTGACCTGCTGCTGGACTGTCGAGAGATCGCGGTCGCTGTAGTAGCCGAGGCTGGGATGGTAGTTCGTGTACGGGTAGATGCCATCCTGGGTCCAGGCCTCGGGGAACCAGGGATAGAAGAAGGCGGCACGAATCGGGAACGACAGGCTGCCATTACTCGCCGCCTCGGTCCGGATTCCGACGAGGAGCATCGCCAGCGCCACGAGGGTGGTGAGGGCAACGCACACACCCACTCGACGGCGCTTGTGATCGCCGAAGCTAAACATCAGACATCCCTCCTGAAAGGTATCCACGGACGCAGACCACTGCGACCTCGGGGAGACTACAGAGCCGGATCGGCGGGTCGGGAGGGACGCGCGGCATCGAACCCTACCTTGAGGTGGAGCGGTGAGGACACCCTCGCGTCACGAGAGCGAGCGGGCCGCTCCCGAGGAACCGAGGTAGTTGGCCGATGAGCGATTCAACTCGAGCCTCCTTCGTGCGCCGCTATGTTGCAATCACCCATCGCGTGTGCTATACTCTAAGCTGAACACGCAGTGAGGTCTTGCTTTCCCGAGCACCGCACTGTGTCTTGGCTGCGGTTGCACTCTGCCAAGTGCGACCGCAGCATCCGTTTTGGCGCCGCGTGTGGGCGTTCCAAGCTACCCAGCACTTCCCGTGCCAGCAGCGCATCGCAATTGCCCTACAGTATGCAGACTTGCGACGTCAGCCTCCAGCGGGCACGGTACGCCCACCCACCAGTGCCGGAAGGGACTCTGATACGGACTCCGGGCGAACACCAATACATCGTCATCCTGAGCCACCCACGCCTGTCATCCCGGCCCAGCGAAGGGTCTTGAAAGGTATGCCCTGCACCGAGCCGTGACTACAGATTCTTCGGCCTGCGGCCTCAGAATGACGGGGGGCGAGGGCGGCCTCGGAATGACGGGCTCATCAGCCGGATTCGGTATGATGCCCGAAGACGAGCCCTCACCCCTGTTCGAGCTCCTTCGCCATGATCCAGAACACCCTGCTGATCCAGGCGTTCGCGACACGGGCGTAGAACGCGATTGGGCCTACCCAGCACACCTCGGAGTACTGGAAGCCCAGATCCCTCATGTCGCGCATGCACCTGTGGAACAGCACGCGCCCGAGCCCCTGGCCCTGTAGCTCCGGGTCCGTGCCCGTCGGACCGAACCCGTAGGGGAACGCGGTGCCGCCGTAGGACGCGAACGAGCAGATCCGGCCGTCGCGGAGCGCGATGTACGTCGAGATCGGATCGTTTCGATAGGTGGCGAGCCCCTCGACGTGCCAGTTGTATCCCCACTTCTCGGAGAGCCAGCGCCCGAACTGCTCGCGGTCGCCGGGCTCCAGCCTGCGGATCGTGAACCCCCTCTCGGCGAGGCTGCGCTCCTGCTGGCTCGTATCCCAGTCGCTCGAGCTCAGGTCGACCTGCATGTTGATGGCGTCGGTGACGCGCCTGTAGCCGTGCTTCTCGAAGAAGCAGTACGCGGGCGTGTAGCGCACGTCGACTCCCGGCCAGAAGTAGATCGGCGCGGTGCTGCCGACGAGCAGGCTCTTGTGGCCGTCCGCGCGCACCCGCGATTCCAGCTCGGCGAGCAGCCTGCTGCCGATGCCGTTGCGCCTGTGCTCGGGCGCGACGGCGATCAATCGGACCGACGCGAGGTGCCGGCCCTCGTGCTCCCGCACGCTGCCGAGGATCGCGCCCAGGAGCTCGTCACCCTCCCGAACGACGAGCTGGAGCTCGGGCCTGTGGTCGGGCTCGTCGGCCAGCCGACGC
>CADDYR010000353.1 GCA_902810765.1 Chloroflexota bacterium | reverse complement strand
TCTCTCCCCCCTGCCGCCCCGAGAGGGGCTACTGGGGCTTCACCTCGAGGTCCGACGCCTCCGGTCCCAGCGGGAGCTTCGGGTCGGCGCCCCGCCCCGAGGGCACGTACATCACCAGGACCCGGTAGTGCGAGTCCTCCGGATCGAGCCCCCACTCGGTGAGCGCGGCGGGCAGGACGGCCGTTCTCCCCCTCTCGAGCCTGGTCTCGCCGCCGGGCCAGGAGAGGCCGACCGGCCCCTCCAGGGACGACACGATGCGGAAGCTCGAATCGCCGCCCTCGACCCTCGCGGCGCGGCTCCCCTCCAGGCTCTCCATCACGAAGTAGCCGCACCCGACCCGGAAGGATCTCGTCACACCATCCAGGTAGTGCGTCACGGGCTTCGTCCTGTGCACGGGCGTCGCGCCGTAGTCGAGCACATCGAGCGACCGCTCGACGTGCAGCTCCCGTGGCCTGCCGTCGAAGCCCACCCTTCCCCAGTCGTACAGCCTGTACGTGATGTCCGAGTTCTCCTGTATCTCCCCGAGCACGATCCCGCCGCCGATCGCGTGGACGGTGCCCGCGGGCACGAACACCACGTCCCCGACGCTCACCTCGACGTACTCGAGCAGGTCCTCCAGGCGGCTCTCGCGCACCGCCTCGGCGACCTCCTCCCTGCGCGTGGGGCGCTTCCAGCCGTGCACGAGCTTCGCGCCGGCGTCGGCGTGTACGATGTACCACGACTCGGTCTTGCCCAGGGGGTAGCCCTCGTGCTCGCGAGCGTAGGCGTCGTCCGGATGCACCTGCACCGAGAGCACGTCGCTCGCGTCTATGTACTTGAAGAGAAGCGGGAAGATGTTCTCGGGATGGCCGGAGGCCACGCGGCCCACGAGGGCGGCGCCCAGCTCGGCCCTGAGGTCGTCGAGGGTGCGTCCCCCGTAGGGGCCGGAGGCGACGACGCTGCCCCCGTGCACCTCCCACGACTCCCCGACGGGCAGGTCGCCCGGGAGGGGCTTGCCCAAGAACTCCTCGAGCCTGCGCCCTCCCCAGATCTTGTCCTTCAGCTCCGGCTCGAACGTGAGCGGGTATAGCTCCATCCTCAGATTATTCCCATCTCCCTGCCGACGGCCTCGAACACCTCGAGCGCCCGCGCGAGCTGATCCTGCGTGTGCGCGGCGGTCACGATCGTGCGCACACGGCCCCTGTCCCGGGCGACCGTCGGGTAGCCGATGCCCTGCGCGAAGACGCCCCGCTCGAACAGCCTGTCGCTGAACTCCATCGTGGGCTTCGCCTCCCCGATAATGACGGGGGTTATCGGAGTCTCGCTCGTGCCCGTGTCGTAGCCCAGGCTCTCCAGGCCCTGCTTGAAGTACCGGGTGTTGTCCCACAGTCGCTCGATGAGCTCGGGCTCGGTCTCCAGGACATCTATCGCCGCGATGCAGGCGGCGGTGACCGCAGGCGGCTGGGAGGTGCTGAACAGGAACGGGCGCGCTCGGTGGATGAGCAGGTTGCGCATGTTCCGGGTGCTCGCCACGTAGCCGCCCATCACCCCTATAGCCTTCGAGAGGGTGCCGATCTGCACGTCCACGCGCCCGTCCAGCCCGAAGTGGCTCACGGTGCCGCGCCCGTTCTGTCCGAGCACGCCCGAGGCGTGCGCGTCGTCCACGTAGCACACCGCGTCGTACCGCTCGCACAGCTCGACGATCTGGGGGAGCGGGGCGATGTCGCCGTCCATCGAGAACACGCCGTCCGTAGCCACGATCCTGTGCCGGAAGTCCCCCGACTCCCTGAGCGCGGCCTCGAGGGAGTCCATGTCCTTGTGCTTGTAGATCTTGCGCGCGGCCTTCGTGAGCCGCATGCCATCTATCAGGCTTGCGTGGTTGAGCTCGTCGCTGATCACCACGTCCTCAGGGGCGAGGAGGGCGGATATGGCTCCCACGTTCGCCGTGAAGCCGCTCTGGAAGGTCAGCGCGGCCTCCGTATGCTTGAACGCCGCGAGCCTCTCCTCCAGCTCCTCGTGCAGCGCCATCGTGCCCGCGATCGTGCGCACCGCGCCCGACCCCACCCCGAACTTCTCCACCGCCTCGACCGCCGCACGGCGCAGCTTTGGATGAGTCGTGAGGCCCAGGTAGTTGTTCGAGGAGAGGTTGATGACCTCCCTGCCGTCGAAGCTCGCGACCGCCTCCTGTTCTCCCTGGAGCACCCGAAGGTCCCGGTAGAGCCCCTGCTGCCTGATCTCGTCCAGGACGTCCGAGAGGTAGTCCAGCCTGTGAGTCGCAACCGCCATCTGCGCTACTCCTTCCAGCCTCGCGGCGTTGCTCGGTATCCGACCTGATTCTACATCAAAACCCCGGCGCTGGCCGCTCCTGGGACCCGAAGCCTGGGGGAGGCGTGAAGCCACCGATCTCCTGAGCGATCAGGCGGGCGAAAGCGATGGGTGTGCGATCCTCGAGGTACGGCCCCACGACCTGCAGCCCCACGGGCATTCCCTCGCTCGACAGGCCGACGGGGAATGCCGTCGCAGGGTGGCCGACGAGCGAGGCGATGGAGGGGTAGAAGCTCTGGAGGTCGTACCCGAGCTCCCGG
>CADDYR010000352.1 GCA_902810765.1 Chloroflexota bacterium | reverse complement strand
CGCCTGCCCCTCCCGAGCGCACCCGTGAGCAGGAACATCCAGATAGCGAGCAGCACCTTCAGCCCGAGCACGAGCACGTACGGCGCGGCCAGTCTCGTGTTCGTCAGCCGGTCGAACGTCAGGTATGCCCCGCTCAGGAGGAGCGCCCAGACCGCGACCGCGATGACCCGCCCGAACGCCCGGCTGACGGCCTGGCCGAGTGGCCGGTACTCCCCATCCTTCGCAAGCTGCGGCCCGAGCACCAGCGCGTAGAACAGGCTGCCGCCCAGCCACGCTGCGGCCGAGATTATGTGAACCGTGCGCGCGATCACTCGGAGCGCGCCCCACACCTCGTCCAGTGCGATCCCTCCGGGGCCCGCCTCTCAGGGGTGCCCCTTAAGATCATACCTCAGCCCTGTGATATACTCCGCTTGAGCAGCGAACGAAGGAGATGACTGGAGTTGACCGAGCAGGCTGCGCAGACTACCGGTCAGGAGTACCACGTGGTCCGGGCGAGCGCGCTCAGGGATTGGGTGGCCTCGGTGTTCGTGAGGCTCGGCGTGTCCGAGGAGGACGCCGGGATCACCGCCGAGGTGCTCGTGAGCGCGGACCTCAGGGGAGTCGAGAGCCACGGCGTCGCCCGGCTCGGACCGCGCTACACGAGCAAGATACAGCAGGGCCTGATCCTCCCGCGCGTCGAGCCGAGGGTCGTGCGCGAGACCCCAGCGACCGCGCTCGTGGACGGCGGGAACGGCCTGGGGCAGCCCGTGGGCAGGTGGGCGATGGAGCTCGCGATCCGCAAGGCCCGGGAGACCGGCCAGGGCTCGGTCGCCGTGCACAACAGCAACCACTTCGGCATCGCCGGCTACTACGCGATGATGGCCCTCGAGCACGACATGATCGGCGTGTGCTACACCAACTCCACCCCGCTCGTAGTGCCCACCTACGGCCGCACCGCGATGACCGGCACCAATCCGATCGCGGTCGCGATCCCGGCCGGAGAAGAGAGGCCCTGGGTGCTCGACATGGCCACGAGCGTCGTGCCGCTGGGCAAGCTCGAGGTGTACGCGCGCAAGGGCCAGCCCATCCCGATCGGGTGGGCGGTGGACTCCTCGGGCCACCCGACGGAGAGCGCGCAGGCGGTGATCGAATCGCTCAGGACCCGAGCGGGCGGCGGCATCCTGCCCCTCGGCGGCACGGCGGAGTTCGGAGGCTATAAGGGCTACGACCTCTCGGCGATGGTGGACCTGTACAGCGGCGTGCTCTCGGGAGGCAGGTGGGGACCGCACGTCGGGGAGAACGTGGACGGCAGGGCCGCGCCCGCCGGGGTGTGCCACTTCTTCAGCGCGATGCGCGTCGACGGCTTTCGTCCCGCCGAGGAGTTCAAGCGGGACGTGGACGAGTACATCCGCGCCTTCAGGAACGCTCCGAGGGCCGAGGGAGAGGACCGCATCTGGGTTGCCGGGGAAAAGGAGTGGGAGCTTCAGGAGCGCTACGAACGGGATGGCGTGCCCCTGTACTACAAGGTCGTGGAGAGCCTCAGGCGCGTGGGCAGGGACGTCGGACCGCCGTTCGATCTGTGACCCGCCGCCCGGGAGCATCCGGAGACATCGGAGTGTGAACCCGGCGAGCTTGCTCAAGAAGTACGGCATACGTCCCCGTCGCAGGCTCGGGCAGAACTTCCTCGTGAGCGAGCGGGCGCTGCGCCAGATAATCGAAGCGGCCGAGCTCACCTCCCGGGACAGCGTGCTCGAGATCGGCCCGGGGCTGGGGGTGCTCACGGAGGAGCTGGTCGGGCTGGCGCGCTGCATCGTCGCCGTGGAGCTGGACGAGGCGCTGGTCCGGGTGCTGCGCGAGCGGCTGGGGGAGCGCGCGAACCTCACGATCCACCAGGGCGACGTGCTCGAGCTCTCTCACGTCGAGCTCGTCAGGCGCTGCTGTGGCGACGCCGAGAGCTACAAGGCAGTCGCGAATCTTCCGTACTACATCACCTCGCGCGTGCTCCGGAAGCTGCTCGAGGAGGAGCCGCGCCCGAAGCTGATCGTCGTGATGGTGCAGCGCGAGGTCGCGGAGCGAGCGGTGGCGTCGCCCCCGGACATGAGCCTGCTCGCCGTGTCCGTGCAGTACTACTCCGTTCCTCGTGTCGTCGGGATCGTGCGCCGCGGCGCGTTCGTGCCCCCGCCCGAGGTGGACTCGGCGATACTGCAGCTGCGGACGCGGGCTGCCCCCCCGTTTCCGGACGTGCCGACGGAGGCGTACTTCCGAGTGGTCGCCGCGGGCTTCGGCCAGAAGCGCAAGCGGCTGGCGAACTCCCTATCCGCAAACCTCGGCATCGAGAAGTCCGTAGTGTCGTCCGCACTGGATCGGAGCGGCATAAATCAGCAGGCGCGAGCCGAGCAGCTCTCCCTGGAGGACTGGGCGAGGATATGCCGGGAACTGGCGAGCGGATAGAGATCACTGCGCCCGCGAAGGTGAACCTCTCGCTCGAGGTGCTCGGGCGGCGCCCGGACGGCTACCACGAACTCGTCACGGTGTTCCAGTCCGTGGGGATACACGACCGGCTCGTGATCGAGCACGCGCAGCGAGAGCCCCTCGTCGTGCTCGAT
>CADDYR010000351.1 GCA_902810765.1 Chloroflexota bacterium | reverse complement strand
CTCGCCTGCTCGCGGCGCAGGCGCGGCATCACGCGATGCAGGCTCCTCAGGCGCTCGGGCAGCCGGTCGAGCGCTCCGCTGCTCTCCGCCCTGTGCCTCAGCCCGCTGCGCTCGTACAGGAGCGCGAGGGGCACCAGCGGCTCCAGACGCCCGGGATACGGGAAGAGCTGGAATATCATCTCGCGGAACAGCCTCGTGGGCCACGGCCTCTGGGCGCGCCGCTCGACCTGCTGGCGCGTGGCCTCGATGAGGCGGTCGTACTGCACGCCGGAGGGGCAGGCGGTCACGCAGGCCATGCAGCCCAGGCATAGGTCGAAGTGGCGCACCATCGAAGCAGTGAGGCTCTGTCCCTCCAGCCCCTCCTTCATCAGGTATATCCGTCCCCGTGGGGAGTCCATCTCCTCCCCCCACAGGAGGTACGTGGGACACGAGGGCAGGCAGAACCCACAGTGCACGCAGTCCCGGATGAGCTCCATCGAGGGAGGGTGATGGGCGTCGAATGCTCCCCGCGCCACGCCCTCCCCGGCCGTGTAGGTCAACCGTCGAGCCCCTCTCTAGATACCACCGACGAGCCTTCCCGGGCTGAGCGTACCGGTTGGATCGAAGCGCTCCTTCACCCTGCGCATCAGCTCCAGCGCGTCGCCCGGGGAGCCCCAAGCATCGAGCGCGACCCTCTCCTCCGGCGGCGCCTCGAGCACGGCGCAGCGGCCCTGCAGCTGCTCCACGCGTGCCCTCAGAGCCCGGACGAGCCCAGTCCGCCGATCGAGGTCCCCGTCCTGCACGCCGACGTACATCACGCCCGAGCCCGCCCGCGCCCTGATCCCGGCCGTCAGGCTCATATCCCGCGCCCGCTCGAGCACGTGACCGAGCACCGAGGCCAGCTCCCCGATAGGATAGGTGAGCCGGAGCCCCAGGTGAGAGCCGTCCGACCACGGGTGCTGGCGCAGTCCGTCCAGCGCCTCGCGGGCGTCGCGCTCGCCGAGCGGCCGGGGCACGTCGAAGCGCGAGAGCATCTCCGTGGCCTCCCCGACCTGTGACTCCACGCCCTCGCTCACCCCTCCGAACACGAGCACGACCGTCCCGTACTCGGTAAGCGAGCTCCAGCCGAGCTCGAGGCACTCGGGCACGAGGTCCGAGCTCAGGACCGCCTGCGCCGCCTCTCCCGCGGCAGCGGGAGACGAGACGTTGATCGAGACCCCTCCGAGCGCCTGCGGCAGGGGGTGCAGCCTCCAGATCGTCTCCACGATCACTCCGAGCGTGCCCAGCGAGCCCGTGAACAGCTTGCAGAGGTCGTAGCCCGCGACGTTCTTGACCACCTTCCCGCCGGCCCTCGCCACGGTGCCGTCCGAGAGCACGACGGTGATGCCGATCAGCAGGTCGCGCGCGGTGCCGTACCTCAGGCGGAGCGGACCGGACGTGGCGGAGGCCACGACCCCTCCGAGGGTGGCTCCGGGCTCGGGAGGGTCCAGGGCCAGCATCTGTCCGGATCCGGCGAGCAGCGCCTCCAGCTCGCTCGACCGGACGCCCGCCTCCGCCCGCACGACGAGGTCGCCGGGAGCGTACTCGAGCACCGAGCTCAGCCGCTCCGTGCTCAGCACGAGGTCGAGCGCGCTCGGCGGGTTCCCCCAGCCGAGCTTCGTGCCACCGCCCCTCGGCACGACCGCGAGACCCGAGCGGCTGGCGTACGCCAGCACCCGGGAGACCTCCCGCACCGAGCCGGGCGAGACGATGAGCCTCGGCCTCAGGCCGCCCACCGCGTCGCTCTCCTCCGCGGGGCGCACGTGCTCTGCGCCGACCATCTCCGCGAGCTCCCGCCGTGGGGCCTCTCGAACGGGAGTCTCGGCCATCAGAACACTTCCGCCAGCCCGGCCCGCTCGACCGGATGAACCCTCCTGGGCCCCGGCACCTCCCCACACAGTCTGGGTGTCGGGAACACCTTGCCCGGGTTGCATATCCGGTCCGGGTCGAACGCGCATCGCAGGAGCTGCATCACGTCGAGGTCGTCGCTCGTGAACATCCGGGGCATGTACTTCTTCTTGTCCTCCCCCACTCCGTGCTCGCCCGTGATCGAGCCGCCGTGCCGGAGGCACACGTCGAGTATCTCCCCCGCGAGCTCCTCCGCGGCCTCCGCCTGACCCGCGACCGCCGAGTCGTACAGCACGAGCGGGTGCAGGTTGCCGTCGCCCGCGTGGAACACGTTCGCCACCCTGAGACCACGCCCGGAGGCGAGCTCGGAGATCGCCCTCAGGACCTCAGGCAGGGCCGTCCGGGGGATGACGCCGTCCTGCACGTAGTAGTCGGGGCTGATCCTGCCCATCGCTGCGAAGGCGGCCTTGCGACCCTTCCACATGAGCGCTCGCTCTTCGTCGTCACGGGCGAGCCTGAGCTCGTACGCCGCCCGATCCCGGCAGATCTCCGAGACTCGGTCCAGCTGGGCCGTGACCTCCGCCTCCGGCCCGTCGAGCTCCACGAGCAGCACCGCGCCCGCGTCGGGCGGGTAGCCCGCGTGGACCGCCGCCTCCGCCGCCTCGCGCGAGAGCCTGTCTATCATCTCCACGGCCGCGGGCAGGATGCCCGACGCGATGATGCCCGAGACCGCCGCCCCGGCCTCGTCCGTGTCCCGGAACGCCGCGA
>CADDYR010000350.1 GCA_902810765.1 Chloroflexota bacterium | reverse complement strand
GCCACGAGCTGGCCGGAGAGGTCGTCGAGCTGGGGCCGGGCGTGGAGGGGCTGGAGGTCGGCCAAAGGGTGGGCATCGAGCCCGAGCACCTGATCGGGTGCGGGACCTGCGAGCGCTGCCTCGCGGGCGAGGCGCACCTCTGCTCGGCGAGGGGCAGGTGGCACGGCGAGCGCCACTCGAGCCACGGCTTCTCCGAGTACGACGTGTGCCGCGCCCGGAACGTCCACCCTCTGCCCGAATCCGTGTCGCTCGACGCCGCGGCGATCCTCGACTGCTACGCCTGCGCGGTCCACGCCGTCCACCGCGCTCCCGTCGCCCCGCACTCGGACGTGGTCGTGCTCGGCACGGGCGCGATAGGGATGAGCGTGGGGCAGGTCGCGAGGGCGTCGGGAGCGAGACGAGTGGTGATGGTGGGCACGCGCGAGCAGCCCCTGGAGGTCGCGCGCGGGGCCGGAGCGGCGGACGAGGGCGTGGCGAGCGAGCACGGCGATCCGGCGGAGGTGGTGATGGGGATCACCGAGGGACGCGGTGCGGACGTGGTGTTCGAGACCGTGGGCGGCGCTGCGCCGACGCTCGACCAAACGGTGCGGATGGCGCGGTCCGGCGGGACTGTGTGCGTGCTGGGCATCTTCTCGCAGCCCCCCGCCTTCGACGTCGTGACCGCCTACCTCAAGGAGCTCGACATCTGCTGGTCCAACAGCTACTCGACCTGGGACGGGGTGTCCGAGTACGAGATCGCGCTTGACCTGATGGCGTCCGGAAGGGTGAGGGCCGAGCCGATCATCACCCACCACTTCCCGCTCGACAGGATATCCGAGGCGTTCGAGGCCGCGGCGGACAAGCGGGGCTCGGGCGCGATCAAGGTGCTCGTCCACGCCTGAGAAAGGGACCGAGCGCGTGGGCGACGACCTGGTGCTCGCGATAGATCAGGGCACGAGCGCGACGAAGGTGCTGGCCGTCGACCTCTCGGGCCACGTCGTCTCCCGATGGGAGCGCGAGATGCCCGTCGGGTACCCGAGCCCGGAGCGCGTGGAGTCCGATCCCGATGCCTGGTGGAGATCGCTTGCCTCCGGTGTGCGGCGCGTGACCCGAGAGGTGGGAGCTGAGCGGGTGCGGTCGGTGGGTATCTGCGGCTTCATGCACACGCTCGTGCCGGTGGACGAGCGCGGTCGTGCGCTCGCGCCCGCGATGCTCTGGCCGGACCAGAGGGCGTTTGCCGAGGTCGAAGAGCTCTCGCCGCACTGGGACACGATCCGGCGGGTTACGGGCAGAGAGTTGACCACGCTCTCCTCCCTCCCGCGCCTGCTCTGGCTCAGAAAGCACGCTCCCGAGGTGCTTGACAAGGCGCACGCCTTCCTGTGCACGAAGGACGCGCTGCGCTTCAGGCTCACAGGCGACATCTCGACCGACCTGTACGACGCCGACGGCACGGGGCTGGTGGACGCGAGCACCGGGAGGTGGTCCGACGACCTACTCGGGCTGGTGGGGCTGTCGGCCGACCGGATGCCGCCCATCCGGAGGCCGGACGAGGTGGCGGGGCTCTTGACCCCGAGCGCCGCGCGCACCACCGGCCTTGCCCCCGGCACGCCCGTCGTCGTCGGCACCGGCGACTGGTACGCGACGATGCTCGGCTCGGGCTGCTACCTCCCCGAGCGCACCTGCTTCTACCTTGGCACTGCGGGCATACTGGGGTCGTTCGAGTCGGCCGATGAGCTCGACCGTCTCGGCCGCACCTGCTACTTCGGGAGCGTCACCTCGACGGGCTCTGCACTTCGGTGGGTCCGGGACCTCCTGTTCGCTGCCCGCAGGCGCCCGCCGTCGTACGCCGAGATGTGCGCGGAGGCAGAGGCGAGCGAGCCCGGAAGCAGGGGGCTGCTGTTCGTGCCGCATATGATGGGGGAGCGGGGAGGCCGGATGAGGCCGCACGCCAGGGGTGCGTTCCACGGCCTCACGCTGGCCCATCGGAGGGCGGACGTCGTGCGGGCGGTGATGGAGGGCACGGCGATGTGGCTCAGGGCCACGACGGACCTGTACACGTGCGGGCGGGAGATCGGCGACCTCGTGGTGCACGGTGGCGGGGGCCGAAGCCGACTGTGGAGGCAGATCTGCGCGGCGGTGTTCGAGCAGAGGCTGCTCGTCCCCGAGGTGACGGAGGGTGGCGCGCTCGGAGCGGCGATGCTCACGACGGTCGGAGCGCGCCTCGCCGGGGGCTACCGCGTCCTCGGGGGGGAGTGGACGCGTATCGTCGAGGTCGAGGAGCCGGACCCCGCGCTCGTCGGGCTCTACCAGGGCATCTACGCGCGCTTCCGCCGGCTCGAGGACGCACTCTCCTCGCTTGACACGCCACGACACGCGTAGCCCCAGGCCGGCTCGGGGTCAGATATGGGATCAGGGTACCCGCGTGGCCCTGTCATATGGACACCGGCTGAACACCCGCCGATTGTCTTCCTGTACCACTCACGCCTGTCACCCTGAATCACCCCACCCATTGGCATCCTGCGCCACCTACCCATTGTCATCCTGAGCCACCTACTCATTGTCATCCTGATTGGCGTTTAGACAAAGGGAGCCGCTGGAGGTGATCCAGCGGCTCGATTGGGGTATCCTACGGGTGCTTACAACCTTGGGAGGTACCCCGATGGATACTACCACACTCAGTAGCTA
>CADDYR010000349.1 GCA_902810765.1 Chloroflexota bacterium | reverse complement strand
CGCAGCGGGTGCGGTCGCGCCCTGCCATTCGCCCGCGCCCGGCGTGTTGCGGGCCGACGGTCCCGCTCCGCCGCACGCGGCGAGGAGCGACGCCAGCCCGGCCGCGGAAGCCCTCAGCAGGGAAGTCCTCAGTACGAACGCGCGACGGGAGACCCTTCCCTCGCCGAACGGCCTTACAGACTCTGGCTCGTTGTGCTTGGACATCCGTAACCTCCTGAGAGCGGCTCGATGGCCGGATCGCCCGACGTCGACACCGAAGGGTCGCCTGATCTCCGCGCATCACCTCCTACTCGAGCGGCCGGCACTCGATCCCGAGCACGCGGCTCAGCGTGCGGATCGAGCGCTCGAGGTGCTCGCTCATCGCCCTAGCCGCCTTCTCGGGAGACCGCTCGCCGATGGCCGCGGCGATCTGGACGTGGTGCTCGGCGACGATCGGCAGCGACTCCTCGTGACGCACCGTCAGGTGGAGGACCTCGTTGTGCATCTGCCAGACGGCGGCGAGCACCCCCTGAGGTAAGGATTGTGGGAGGCTTCGCAGATGGCGATGTGGAAGTCGAGGTCGGAGCGCACGAACGCAACGATGTGAAGGTGCCGCGCCAGCGAGCGCCGGGACGGAGCTGGCACGGACCCGAGCCGCAGCGCGCACGCTCGTGAGCGTGCGCGCTGCCTCGATCGTCGTCCTGCTCCCTAGCTGTGCTGCGAGGGGTTCTCCCAGTACCAGCACTCCGGATCGTACACGGCGGGCGTGGGGTGCGCCCACGTGTTCACCATCCCATGCAGGTACAGGTCGTCCCGCGTCGGCACGTTCGCCATGCCCCGCCGCACGAGCTCGAGCTGAGGGTAGTTCGCGACCGTGCCGGAGAAGAACGGGCCGTCCGACATGTGGATCTTGATCATGTCCCACACCGCCCGCGTCCTCTTCATGAAGTCGGGCTCGGTGGTCGTCTGGTTGTACAGCTTCCACAGCTTGCCGACGGGCTCGGAGAACTCCTTGTCGTCAGGACCGATGCGCGGCGGGTGACGCTTGTAGGGGTCGACGTTCCTCTCCGCGTGCTGCTTCGAGGTGCCTATGTACGCGAAGTAGACGCCCTCGAGAGGCGCCCAGCGCGCGCCCTCCATCGGCAGCAGCCACCAGGGAGCCACCAGGTGGCTCGGGCCGTCGCCCACCTCCCAGTCGGTCTTCATCATTCGCTTGCCCGACTCCCACAGGTCCTCCGCGCTCGTGGAGTTCACTGGGTTAGGCTTCGCGTTGATACCGACGGCCCGCCAGTTCTTCGCCAGCAGCTCGTCCTTGCGGACGTGCTCTTGGGTTCCGGGCGCACCGTAGTCGAGGGTGATCTGGAGCTTCGAGCCGTCCGGGAACTCCCGGAAGCCGTCGCCGTTGGTGTCCTTCAGCCCCAGCTCGTCGAGCATCTGCTTCGCCTTTGACGGGTCGTACTCGAGGTACACATCCCGCCACCTCTCGTACACCGCCTCCCCCTGCTGCCCCACGTCGTACTCGATGGTCTTCGGGCTGAAGGTGCCGGTCGTGGGGTCCCCGGTGTTGAAGTAGATCACCTTCTGCGCCGTCTTCCGGTCGTAGGCGTGAGAGAGCGCCTGCAGGAACTTGGGCGTGCGGAACAGCTTGCGGTACTTCGGGTCGTGGTAGTCGTGGTTGAAGAAATACATCGAGGCTGTGCCCGAACCCGAGTCCCAGTACAGGATGCCCAGCTGGTTCTTCGACTGCGTGCTCTTGATCGTCGAGACGTCCGCGAGCGTGAGCCCGATGTACGCCCCGTGCACGTAGTCGAACTTCCCCTGCTGGATCTGGAGCCTCATCACCTGCGGGTCCTGGATGTTAGTCTGCGTGATGCTGTCCATGAACGGCAGCTGGTTGCCCCACCGGTCTATCGCGTAGTAGTAGGGATTGCGCACCCAGGTCGAGTAGCGGCCCTTCCTGTACTCCTTGAGCATCCAGCCCGTCAGCACCGGATAGCCCACGACCGTCGCCCAGTCGAGCTTGGCGTTGAAGTTGCTCGCCCACTTCTTCGGGTCCAGCTTCTTGTTGTATTTTATGTGAAACTGCCGCAGGTAGTGCTTCGGCGTCTGTCCGAAGCCCCCGCCCACGCCTATCGCCGCCAGGATCGCCGTAAGCGGGGTCGGCGCATCGTATGTGACGTGCAGCGTGTACTTGTCCGCTGCGTCGAGCCTGGCGACGGTACCCTTGCCCGACTTCAGGATCTGGGGTGGGGACTGGTTGAGCTCGGGCACGTGGACGATGTCGTTCCACCAGAACATCACGTCGTCGGTGGTGAACGGCTGGCCGTCGGACCACTTGAGGCCCTTGCGGAAGTGGAAGGTCCAGGTCTTCTGGTCCTCGCTCACCTCCCAGCTCTCGACTATCCCCGGCCCCACCTCGCGGCTGTCCTTCAGGAAGCGCAGGAACGCCGGACCGTACATGCTCTCGGTGATCAGGTGCGTGGTGGACCAGTCGCTCTGATCCGAGCACACCCACTGCATCGAGCCACCGTACTTGCCGGGCTTGACCCAGTCGTGCGGCACGACGTAGGGGTGCTCGGGCAGCCTCTCTTCCACAGGCGGCAGCTTGCCCGCCTTGACGAGCGCGGCCAGCTGAGGCGACTCCGTGTACCTGCCGCTGTAGGTCGCGGGCTTGGCGGGCCTGAT
>CADDYR010000348.1 GCA_902810765.1 Chloroflexota bacterium | reverse complement strand
CCCGCGCATACCACCGTTGCCGTACAATCGCTTGTCGGCAGAGTCGAGGAGACGCTGGTGGAGCGGACGCGGGGCGTGTACGCAGCCATTCCCGGATGGCGCGTTCGAAGCGAGGAGGGGCTGGGACCCGCGGAGGAGCGCGTGCGGGCAGACGTGGATCTGGGCGAGGCCGTCGCCGAGGGCTCGGCACCACCCACGCTCCGCATATGGGAGGACGGCCGCGCGCTCGTCGTGACCCGGCAGGAGACGCGCCTCCCTCGGTTCGAGCGCGCGGCCGAAAGGCTCGGGGCGGAGGGATGGCCGGTAGTCGTGCGCGCCTCCGGCGGCACGGCGATACCTCACATGCCCGGAATGCTCCACCTCTCGATGCTCTACCCGAGGGCGGGGGCTCCCGCGTTCTCGATCGAGGACGTGTACCTCGCGCTCTGCCTGCCCCTGCGCCTCGCGCTGCTCTCCCTGGATATCCAGACGGACGTGCAGGAGGTCCCCGGCTCGTTCTGTGACGGACGGTTCAACCTGGCCTCGGGGGGGCGCAAGCTCGCGGGCACGGCCCAGGCGTGGCGCAGCGGGCTCGCGGGGACGGTATCGGCCCGCGGATACGTCCTCGCGCACGCGACGCTGCACGTGGACGTGGACACCGGGCTCGCGACGAAGGTCGCGAACCGGTTCTACGAGCTCGCGGGGGGCGACAGGCGCTGCGACCCTCTCGCGATCACGACCGTCGCGGAGTGTCTCAGAGGCGCTTCCGATGCAGCTGAGGTGCCGAGCGGGCGGGAGCTCGTCGACCTGACGAGGCTCAGGCTGCGGGAGGTTCTGGAGGAGCTCATCGGGTAGCCCGGCGCGGGGCCGGGTCGTCAGCCATGGCAGCAAGCTGAGCGTCCCGTATAATGCGAGCCGGAAGGCGAGCACCAACTGGAGGACTCTCGATGGCCCGACCGGGCAGCATCCGGTTCGCGACCGACCTCGTCACGTACTACTCACCGACCTTCTGGGGCGGTTCCGGAGGGCTGGACGAGATCCGTGACCTGATATCGAGCGGACGATGGGATGCCCGGGGCTTCTGGGAGCGCGTCCTGGACGCGTCGCACGACGCCGACCTCGACGGGATCGAGATCACGTTCGCGCCCGGCGACTGGCATAGCGCGAAGGCCGCCTACGGCTCCGCCGAGGGCTTCGCATCCGCACTGCAGGACCGGGGACTGGAGCTGTGCAGCGGGTTCTTCTCCGCGTTCGATCCGGACTCCGGCCGGTCGCTGAGCTTCGCCAACCCCGACGATCACGACCGGATCATCGGGATGGCGGAGGAGTACGCCAGCTTTCTACGCGGTTGCGGCTCCGAGATCATGGTGACGGCGCTGCCGCTGCGCAGGAGCCGCGACGCCGATCCCCCGCTCTTCGTGGACCTACGGCTCGCCGAGACGATGGCCGGCGCGCTGAACCGGATGGGGTACGCGACGCTGAAGCTCGGCGTGAAGCTCGCGCTGCACCCAGAGGCGTTCAGCACGTTCCGCAACGGCCGCGACGCGGACCTGCTCATGGCCCTCACCGATCCGACCTACGTACACCTGTGCCCCGACACCGCCCAGTTCACGGTCGCGGGCTCCGACCCGGTCGAGATAGCGTCCCGCCACCGGGACCGGCTGCTCATCACGCACTGGAAGGACGCGGTGGGACGCGCGCCGGAGGACGTGCCGATAGACGAGACGATCTACGCCCGTCAGGTGCAGTGGTTCGCGCCGGTGGGCGAGGGTGTGGTGGACTGGCCGAGGTGGATGCGCCTGCTGCGCGACCTCCGGTACGAGGGCTGGGCAGTGTTCGAGCTCGACGCCGCGACCGACCCCGTGAGCGAGCTCAGGCAGATACTCGCCTACGTGAGGCACGCGCTCTCGCACATATATGAGTAACCGGGAGTGCGGCGAGCGAGAAGAGTCCGGGGAGGGTCACAGCCAGCCGTTCTGGCGGGCGATCAGCGCGGCCTCCTTGCTGTTGCGCGCGTCGAGCTTCTGGATCGCGGAGGAGAGGTAGTTGCGCACGGTGCCCTCCGAGAGGTAGAGGGCGCTCGCGATCTCGGCGATCGTCTTGCCCGAGTATACCTCGCGCAGCGCGTCCCGCTCGCGCTCGGTGAGAGGGTCGGGGCCCGCGCTCAGAGCCGCGGCCGCGAGCTCCGGGTCCACGACACGCTCGCCCGCCACCGCGCGCCGGATGGCCACCGCTAGCTGGGTGGCCGGGGCGTCCTTCACGAGGAACCCGGCGGCCTGGCTCTCCATCGCGCGTCGGAGGTATCCGGGTCTCCCAAATGTCGTGAGGATGAGTACCTTGCAGGAGGGCAGGCGCTCGTGGAGCGCTCCAGCTACCTCCAGCCCATCTCCGCCGGGCATCTCGATGTCGAGCAGCGCGACGTCCGGCCGCGACTCGAGAGCCGCCGCGAGCACCTCGTCCCCTCTCGAAGCCTCGGCCACTATCTCGATGTCCGGCTCGAGCGAGAGCAGCGCGGCGAGCGCGCCGCGCACCATCGCCTGGTCCTCGGCTATGAGCACGCGGATCATGCCACGACGCTCTCACGGGATCGTTCCGGGACGCGCGGCGAGCCCGGCTCCCTCCGGCGGCTTCCGGCTGCGCGCCTCTCTCCCCCTGGAGCCGGGCCGGCCTCGAGGCTGCCACCCTGGGCCGCAACCCGCTCGGTCAGGCCGCGCAGCCCGCTGCCACTATCCCC
>CADDYR010000347.1 GCA_902810765.1 Chloroflexota bacterium | reverse complement strand
GCTCGATGGAGGCGGGCCGTACCAGATGACCGGCGACGACCTGGTGCACACCGACTACTCCCTCGGCAACGTCCTGTGGGACGAAGGGGGGCAGATCAGCGGCGTGGTGGACTGGAACTTCGGAGTCGCCCGGGGCGACCGGCGGTTCGCCCTTCTCGGTCTGCGCAGCCACCTCGCCACCGAGGGGGATCAATACGAGGGGCAGCTAGACGCCCTCGACCGGTTGGACGAGGTCCTCGACACCACGCTCGATCCAGCCCTCCTGCGCCTGTACCGGGTCCACTGGGCCGTCCACCGCGTTCACTCGGCGATACACGACAACCTCCGACCCGAGCGGATCGAGCACGACCTGCACCTCGCCGAAGACCACCTGTGAGGCCCAAACATCTCCGACCCCGCCACGACGCGAGCTGGGATCGCGGGATCCGATACGAACTCCGGGCAAGCACTTGCCGGTTGTCATCCTGACCCGCCTACTCTTGTCATACCGATTCCGGGTGGACACCTATCCAACGTCATCAGGAGCCGCCACTGGAGGGAGGACGCGGCAAAGCCTCCCGGACAGATTCTTCGGCCCTTCGGGCCTCAGTATGACAGGGGTAGGGGGCCTCGGAATGACAGACCCATTATCCGGGTTTGGTATCATCCTGGGCGAAGCGAAGGATCTTGGAAGGCTTTCGGCTACACCTCGGGCGCGTATGCGTCCGGGGCTCTCAGTCGTCGAGCTCGGTGTCCAGCTCGCCGCTCTCGCGCAGCGCGTCCATGAGCCGGGAGGCACGGTTGTACCCGATGCGGAGCTTGCGCTGCAGCAGGCTGGTCGAGAGGCGCGAGTGGCTCTGGGCGAGCTCTACCGCCTGCACATACAGGGGATCCCCTTCCGGGTCGTCCGACCTGCTCGCCTCCTGATCGAGGATGCGGCCCACCTCCTCGTCGTAGCTCGCGGGACGCTTCTGCTTCCAGTACTCCACCACCGCGTCTATCTCCTCGTCGGAGACCCACGTGCCCTGCACCCGCACGGGCTTCGCCGAGTCCGGCCCCAGGAAGAGCATGTCCCCCCGACCGAGCAGCCTCTCCGCGCCGGACATGTCGAGGATCACCCGGCTGTCGGTCTGAGAGCTCACCGCGAACGCGATCCGGGAGGGGAAGTTCGCCTTGATGAGGCCGGTCACGACGTCCACCGACGGCCTCTGGGTCGCGATGATCAGGTGGATGCCCACCGCGCGCGCCATCTGCGCGAGCCGGCATATCGAGGACTCGACCTCGTCGGGCGCGACCATCATCAGGTCGGCCAGCTCGTCTATGATGAGCAGTATCCTCGGCAGCTTCTCCCAGCCGGCACTCTCCGCCTTCCTGTTGTACGCATCGAGGTTGCGCATCCCGAGCTTCGAGAACTCCTTGTAGCGCCGCTCCATCTCGCCTATCGCGTACTTGAGGATTCCCACGACCTTCGTCACGTCCGTCACGACGGGCCAGATCAGGTGGGGCACGCCGTCGAAGGTCTTCAGCTCGACCATCTTCGGGTCGACCATCAGGAAGCGCAGCTCCTCCGGAGTGTTCTGGAAGAGGAACCCGACGATCGTCGAGTTCAGGCAGGAGCTCTTGCCCGCGCCGGTCGCGCCGGCGATCAGCAGGTGGGGCATCCGCGCGAGGTCCCCGACCACCGCCCGGCCGGTGACGTCGCGCCCGAGCGCCATCTTCAGCTTGCCCTGGTACTTGTGGAACACGCCGCTGTCCATGACGTCGCGCAGCCTCACCATCATCGGCTTCGCGCTCGGTATCTCCAGGCCGACCCGCGACTGTCCGGGCACGGGCGCCTCCATGCGGATGCTGGGCGCGGCGAGCGCGAGCGCGAGGTCGTTCTGCAGCGAGGTGATCCGGTTCACCTTCGTGCCGGGGCCGGGCTCGAGCGCGAACTGCGTCACCGTCGGGCCGGGGTTGATCTCGCGCACGCGGGCGCTCACCCCGAAGCTCTTCAGCGTCTCCTCGATGATCTCCGCCTGCCGGAGCGCGTCGCCCTCGTTCACCTCCACCTGTCCGGAGGACTCGAGCAGCGTGATCGGGGGCAGGGCCCAGTCCTCCCGAGAGGGCGGCTCCACGCGCTCCTCCACCATCGTCCGGACGACCGGAGTTATCTGGCTCGGCTCCTCGACCTGCGGCTCGGCGGGCTCGGGCAGGGGCTTCGGCCTCGGCCTCGACTCCCTCCTGGGCTCCCGCGGCAGCGACTCGGACGGGTGCTCGGGTCGGGTCCAGAGGGTGCGCACCGCCCACACACCGAAGCCGACCGTCCACAGGAACGCCGCCCACAGCGCCCCAGCCGCGAACACGAGCACGGACCACACCGCCCTCCGGATCGCGCCCGGCTCGACTCCGAACAGCACGAGCGAGGCTACCACGAGCAGCGGCACCGCGAGGTAGGCCACGGCGCCGAGGGAGGAGTGCAGCACCTGCCACACGCTGTTCCCGACCGTCCCGCCCATGCTCCCCACGCCGAGCGCGAGCAGCGAGGTGAAGGCGAGCACGAGCGCGCCCGCGATGGGTCTGGCGAGTGGCGCGGACGCGATCCAGCGCGGCCGGGCGATGAGCGCCACGGCGATGGCGAGCAGGACGACGGCCACCGGGGCGGAGGAGGCCCCGAACGCGAGCACCACCCCGTTCGCGTGGCCGCCGGGCTCGCCGAGCGCCCTGACCAGCGAGACCACCAGGAGCGCAGCGAACAGCAGAGCGAGCACGCCGAAGAAC
>CADDYR010000346.1 GCA_902810765.1 Chloroflexota bacterium | reverse complement strand
CACCCGCTCGGGATTGCTGTCGAATATGCGGCAGATGTGGAACCCGTTCTCGGCGAACCTGCGGTACCTGGCCAGCGCCTGACCGAGCGCCCCGGCCCCGACGAGCACGACCTGCCACTCGTCGCGCACGTTCAGGATCTTCCTGATCGCGCCGAGCAGGTACTCGGCGTCGTAGCCCTTGCCCTGCTTGCCGAACTCCCCGAAGTACGAGAGGTCGCGTCTGACCTGCGCGGCGGTCGTGCCGGCCGCGAGCGCGAGCTCGCTCGAGGACACGACCGCGTGGCCGGCCTCCGTCAGCTGGATCAGTGCGCGCGCGTACAGCGGCAGACGCCTGACCACGATGTTCGGTATGTGGGCGCTCGACTCCAGCCTCATAGCCTTCCTTACGACGACTCCGATGAGCCTCTACGTGCGGGACTGACCCTCACTCCGCGGAGTTCGCCCGTACCTCCCCCCGGCGCGCGAGCGCGGCCTCCCGCTGGATGCGGTACAGCGACAGGTGGTGGGAGCTCCAGTAGTACAGCCCGAGGAGAGACACCGGCACCACGAGCGCCGCGTGCAGCACGAGCACGTAGCCCGAGGCGACCGACCACGAGATGCCCGCGAGGCCGGAGAGTACCGACCGGGCCCCGAACTCGAACGTGCCCACGTAGCCCGGAGCGGCGGGCACCAGCGTCGCCAGGTTCGCGACCGCGAGCGTGAGCAGGATCACCGAGGCCCCCACCTCGAGGTGGAATCCGCGCGCAAGTACGAGGTACATTCCGCCCTCGAACAGCCACGCCACCACACTGAGTCCGAGGGCGGCGGCTATCGCCCGCCAGCTCCGTATCACCCTCAGGCCCGACAGGAACCTGCCCCCAGCTCCCACGCCGCGCTCTCCGACGCCGCCGGGCAGCCTCATCGCGAGCGCCGCGAGCGGCGCCAGCCGCTCGGTCGGCAGGAGCGTCAGCAGCACCAGCGGCACGAGCCCGCACACGAGCACCAGCGCCGCGAACAGGCCGATCTTCTGGATCGGACCGCTCAGCGGGACCAGCAGCGCGCTGGCCGCGAGCAGGAGCAGCATCGTGACCGCATCCAGGAGCCGCTCCACGACGACTGTGCCCAGGGCGGAGGTCTTCGAGACGCCCTCGCGCTGAGAGAGGACATACACCCGGACGACCTCGCCCATCCTCGCGGGCAGCACGTCGTTCGCCATGTAGCCGATCACGACGACCGGGAAGAGCGAGGCGGCGGAGAAGCGCCCGATAGGCGATAGCAGCGCCTTCCACCTCACGCTGCGCACGCCCACCCCCGCGAAGTACAGCGCGAGCGCGGGCGCCAGGTACCGGTAGTCCGCGCGCCTGAGCGTGTCGAGGATCTTCGCGGGGTCGAGCCCGTGGAACACCAGCCACAGGAAGAACAGGCTTACGAGCAGGCTGACCCACAGGCGGAGCTGTCTCACAGGGGATACGCCCTCTAACCTATCTTTCCCAAGTGTAACACGTTGCTGCGACCGCTATCCACGACGTACACCTCGCCGGACCTCGTCACCGCGATGCCGATGGGTGTGAGCAGCCCCGGGAAGCCCGCGCCCGTGTACTCGGTCACGAGGTCGCCGTCGGGCGTGTACTCCGCGACCGCCCCTCCCGACGGCTCCGTGGCGTACACGTTTCCCCTGCCGTCCAGAGCCAGGTACGGCTCGAGCCTACCAGACTCGGACCACCCGGACACGTGCCACCTGCGCACCGGCCTGCCGTACCTCGTGAACACCTGGATGCGCTCGTTGCGCGCATCGGCCACGTACACCAGCCCCTTCGGGCTCACGGCGATGCCCACCGGCTCGTTCAGCTCCCCCGGCCCGTCGCCGAGCGAGCCCCACTGCCGCACGAACCTCCCGTCCTGCGTGTACACCACCACGCGCTTGTTGCCCGTGTCCGTTATGTATAGCAAGCCGTCCGGACCGAGCGCTATCCCCCGCGGTCCAAAGAACTGCCTGGGGTGGAGCCGGTTCTGCTTCGGGTCGCCGTTAGTGTTCAGGTACGTCCCCCAGGCCCGGACGAACCGGCCGTCGAGCGTGAACTGCTCGATCCGGTGGTTCCAGGTGTCCGCGACCCACACGTACTTATCGCTCGCGACTACGCCGGTCGCTCCGAGGTTGGTGCCGAGGTACGCGAACTGCCCCGGCTTGCTACCCTGAGATCCCCACTCCAGCAGGAACCGGCCGCTCGGCGCGTACTTCTCCACTCGCGAGTTGCCCTGGTCCACCACGAAGAAGTCGCCGTTGGGAGCTATCGCGATGCCGACGGGAGCGTCGAGCTGGCCGGGGCGGTCGCCGGGAGGCGCCTGGTCGAAGAGGCCGTACCTCGCCTTCGGCCTGTACGCCGAGCCCGCGCGCGGGTTGATCTGCGCCCACGTCCCCTGGCTCCACGCGAGGGTGATAGCGTATCGCCCGCTTCCGAACGTCTCGGCGTGGCGGCCCACCCCCACGCTCCGCCGCCTGCCCTCGAGCACGCGGACCTCCACGTCCTGCCCGGGCGCCGACGACACGGTCACGCTGTCGAGGTCGTGCAGGTACCACAGCCCCCAGTTCCGAAGGGCGGGAGCCACCTCGGTCGTGAGCTGCGTGCCTCCCGCGGGGTGCTGGGGGTCGCGCTGGTTGCGGTACAGCAGCCAGGAGACCCGGTCCACGCGCTCGAACGCCGCCTTCACCGATTCGGGCGGCGTGCGCTCGACGGCCAGGCCGCCCGGAACAGCCACCACCGGGACGCCCGCGGCG
>CADDYR010000345.1 GCA_902810765.1 Chloroflexota bacterium | reverse complement strand
GCTCGACAGCCCCTGGTTCTCGGCCTCCTCCCTGGCCGCCCTCCGAGCCTCCTGAGCGACGCTTCCAACCTTCTCCTTCGTCTCCTCGGCGGTCTGCTGCACTCGGGAGACGACCTGGTCACGGGCGGGGCCGAGCACCTGCCTCTCCTTGGGGGTCTCGGGGATCGCCAGCGCTATGGCAGCGCCCAGCCCCGCGGCGATCACCCCCACGGCCAAGGGGTTCTCGTCCATCATGCGCTCGAACCCGCTCCTGGCCCGCTCAGCCTGGTACTGCGCCTGCTCTCCCAGCTGGCTCGCCCTCTCCTGCACCTGCCCCATCGTCTGCTGAGCCCGATCCTGGGCCTGCCCCATCGCCTGCTGCGCACGATCCTGGGCCTGGCTCACGGTCTGCTGTGCCCTGCCCTGGGCCTGTCCTGTCGTGCCGTAGGTGCCCTCCTCGTAGCCCGGAGCGTAGCTGTAGTGATACCCCGACTGCCGGGAGCCCTGCCTCCTGGCCTCCAACAACAGCCAGCCCAGCCCCACGCCCGCAAGAGCGGCCGGCACCGGGTTCTGCCTGATCGTCTCCATCAGGCTCGAGCCGCCTTCCTGCACCTTGCCCACGGTGGCCTCCCGGACGCGCTCCTTCGCCTGCTGAGCCGTGTCCTGTGCCTGCTCCTTCAGGCGCTGGGGAGACAGCCTCTCCTGGATCTCGTCCACCGTCTCGCTCATCTCGGCGCGCGTCTGCTCGACCCGCTGCCGGTCCGCCTCCACCGGGTCCGTCGAGGAGACGGTCGTCTCCGTCCGGATCACTTCGTCTGGTCTCTCGCCCATTCCTTGTCCTCCTTCAGAGTCTGTATAGTCTGCTCCGGCACCGGCCTGTGCTGCCCGAGCTGGGTCATTCCGCGACGCACCAGCACGTAACCGATGATGACCACGATGAGCCCGATGCCGATGGCCGACACCCAGTAGGGGATCGCGAGCACGTGACCTATGAGCACGATGATCCCGGCTATGATCGCGAGGAACCCCGCGTAGATGACGGCTCCTCCCGCGGCCAGGAAGCCCACGTCCTTGCCGGCCTCGCGAGCGCTCTGGCTCATCTCGGTCTTGGCGAGGCTCACCTCGCTTCTGATGAGCTCGGTGGTCTGCCGGCTCAGATCCGAGAACAGCTCGCCGAGCGAGCGGTCTTCCCTGGACTGCATCGCCATTCCTCCTAATAGGAGCCGGAAGACGAGCTCTTCAGGAACCGCACGGCGAGTGCTCCCAAAGCCATCGCCCCGCCCAGGAACAGCGCCGGCTGCCTGCGGGCGAAGTCCTCGACCTCCCATATCAGCTGGTTGGCGTCGCGCTCGCGCAGGTACCCCGAGAGCCGCTCGACCCGCTCGGCCGCCCGGTCCGCGTACTGCCCGATCGGCCCCTGGTTCTGCTCCTCGAGCTGCTCGCCGGTGCTCTTCAGTGCCTGAGCTACGGCACTCAGCTGGTCGGCGGCCCGCTCCTTCTGGGTGTTGATCTGCGACTTGCCCTTCTCTTGCGCCTGGTCCGCCGCCTGGCTCACTCTCTGCTGCGCCTGTTGGGCCGTTTGCTGTGCCTTCTGCTTCGCCTGGCCCGCGGTGTCCTGGGCCTCCGTGTTCGTTAGCGTCTCTTCGCTCACGGAATCTCCTCCTTACCTCTCCACGTTCCCGAGCTCGGCCGTCAAACGGGCAGGATGTGTGCCACGCTCTGGCGTCGCACTATACCGGACGCCGTCAGATGTGCCCGCTGAAGGTGTTGCAGCTGTTCATGTTGCCGGAGCGGTAGCCTGTGGTGAACCAGTGGTCGCGCTGAGCGGACGAGCCGTGCGTCCAGGTCTCGGGCGTCACCCGCCCCTGGAACTCCCTCTGGATCCGATCATCGCCGACGGCGGCGGCCGCGTTGAGCGCGTCGGCGATGTCGGACCGGGTGAGGCTGACGATGAAACCGGTCCGGGTGGCGTGCTTGGCCCACACCCCCGCGTAGCAGTCGGCCTGCAGCTCCGACCGCACCGAGGCGCTCTCCGGTCCCTGCCGGCTGTTGCCGATCCTCCTCAGGATGCCCCTGAGGTCCTGCACGTGGTGGCCGTACTCGTGGGCCAGCACGTACCCCTGCGCGAACGAGCCGCCACGAGCGCCGAACTTCGTGCGCAGCTCGTTGAAGAAGCCCAGGTCTATATACACGACCTTGTCCTCCGGACAGTAGAACGGCCCCACCTCGGAGCTCGCCTCCCCGCAGCCCGTGTCCGTGTAACCCGTGAAGAGCACCGTCTCCGCCGGGGTGTAGCGCCAGCCCCTCCGGCGGAACTCCCTCGACCAGTACCTCTGGATGCTGTTGACGTACGCCACGATCCGACAGTCCTCCCGCCTGCTCGCGTCCGCGCCGGTGCGGCACTCCTGGGCGAGGCTCTGCCCGGATGGCGTCTCGCCCGGAGTCACGACAGCTACGTTGGCAGTGGGCATCTGTCCGGGAGAGCTCCCGGGAGGGGGATTGACCCCGAGCAGCACTGCAATGATGAGTATGATCAGCCCGGCCGCCCCGCCGGCGCCCCCGATGACGACTCCTCGCCCGCCGACACCTCGCCGATCCTCCACCTGGGACGTATCGAGGCGAGCACGTCTGTTGAACCTCGGCATCAGGCGCTCTCCTCCCTCGGGTGGGCACCTGCGAGGCCGCCGAGCATCGCGCAGAGCGCAGGGATGAGCAGGGTGAGGAAAGCTCCGAGCGCGCTCTCCTCGATGCGGCTCGCCACCTGGCTCGGGCTGACGCTC
>CADDYR010000344.1 GCA_902810765.1 Chloroflexota bacterium | reverse complement strand
CACGAGACGCGCCGATCAGGAACCTTTCCTGGGACTATCCCAAGCAGGGGCCGCTGGAGGAGCCCTCGGCCGAGGCCGTGCTCAGGGAGATGAACGGATACACCTGGCCCGAGCGCGAGCAGCTCCCGGGGTTCCGCGAGCTCAGGGACGATGGCTCGACCGCCTGTGGTGTGTGGATCTACTCGGGAGTGTACCCGGAGGAGGGGAACAATCGTGCGCGCTCCCGCAGGGCCGATCCCCCGGACGGCCCGGGTACCCACCTCGACTGGGGCTACGCCTGGCCCGACAACCGGCGCATCATGTACAACCGTGCCTCAGCCGACCCCAGCGGCAGGCCGTGGTCCGAGCGCAAGCGGTACGCCTGGTGGAACGCGGACGAGGGCAGATGGGAGTGCCTCGACTCGCTCGACTTCGTGCCCACGAAGGCCCCGGACTACAGGCCCGACTGGTCGAAGCGCCCGAGCGGCATGGAGGCGATCGGGGGCGACCAGCCCTTCATAATGATGGGCGACGGCCGCGCTCACCTGTTCTCCCCCTCCGGGCTGCACGACGGCCCCCTGCCGACCCACTACGAGCCCGTGGAGTCGCCGGTCCGAAACCCGATGTACCGCCAGCAGGACAACCCGGCGGCGAAGAAGTGGGACCGGCCGGACAACCCGTACCAGCCCGTGGGCGACCCCCGCTGGCCGTACGTCATCACCACCTACAGGCTCACCGAGCATCACTCGGGCGCGATCCCCACCCGGCTCGTGCCCTCCACCGCGGAGCTGCAGCCCGAGGGCTTCGTCGAGATCCCCACCGAGCTGGCCGAGGAGAAGGGCATACGCACCCTCGACTACGTCGTCGTCTCGACGATGCGCGGGGAGATCGAGAGCCGGGCGCTCGTCACCGACCGCCTGAGGCCGTTCGTGATAGACGGCAGGCGGGTCTATCAGATCGGCATGCCCTGGCACTTCGGGTGGGAGGGCTACGCGACCGGTGACATAGTGAACACGCTCTCCGCGATAGTCGGCGACCCGAACACCACGATCCACGAGGGCAAGGCGTTCACCTGCGACCTGCGCAAGGGCCGGCTCGCCGGGGCCGGACGGGTGCGCGAGGACGGACGGGAGGTGCGGGCGTGATGACGATCGTCAACCCGTGGGGGCGGGGAGTGCCCGGGAGGGCGCTCGAGTACGCAGAGTCCGTGCTGCCGGGGATGATCCCGGACGAGTCGGAGCTGACCGCGAACACGCGCATCGAGCCCGGCAGGAAGTACGGGTTCTTCACCGACACCAGCCTGTGCATCGGGTGCAAGGCTTGCGAGGTCGCGTGCAAGGAGTGGAACGCGCTGCCTGCTGACGAGCTCAGGCTCACGGGCGAGAGCTACGACAACACCGGCGCGCTCTCCGCCACCACCTGGAGGCACGTCGCTTTCATAGAGCACATCAGGGGGCCGGACGACCAGCGGGCTACGGCGATGCGGCCGTTCCAGAGCAACTGGCTCATGATGAGCGACGTGTGCAAGCACTGCGCGCACGCTGGCTGCCTCGAGGCGTGCCCCACCGGCGCCCTCTTCCGCACCGAGTTCGGCACCGTCGTGGTACAGCAGGACATCTGCAACGGCTGCGGCTACTGCGTGCCCTCCTGCCCGTTCGGTGTGATCGAGCTGAACGTGGTGGAGGGCAAGGCGCACAAGTGCACGCTGTGCTACGACCGCCTGAAGGGAGGGCTCGAGCCCGCGTGCGCGAAGGCGTGCCCCACGAACTCCATCCAGTTCGGGGAGCTGAGCGAGCTGCAGGCGCGGGCGCGCAGGCGCGTCGGTGAGCTGCGGGCGCAGGGGGTGGACTCGGCTTACCTGTACGGGGCGCCGGAGGACGGGCAGGTGGCTCCGGGCTCGACCGGAGGCATCGGCGACCTGCACGCCTTCTTCCTCCTCCTCGACCGCCCGGAGGTGTACAACCTGCCCGCCGAGCCGAAGCTGCCCTCCACCCGGCTGCGTGCCGGGCTCCTGACGGGGCTCGCGACGATGGCCGGGTTCGCGCTGACCGCTGCGGCCGCGTTCGTCACGAGCAGGAACGGAGGGGGACGATGACACAGGAGAGAGGTGCCTACGGCCGCGAGAGGGGCAGGCGCCGGGAGACGCATTGGCGCCGCGTGATAGATCCTGAGGTCGCCGAGCGCATCCCCTACGCCGGCGAGACCTACTACGGCCGCCCGGCGATCAAGAAGAGCCACTACTCCTGGCCGATATGCGCCTACCTGTTCATTGGCGGTCTCGCAGGAGCGGCTCAGATCATCGCGACGCTCGCGGACCTGGCGGGCGGGGACCACGACCGGAACGTCGTGAGGGCCGGGCGATACATCGCGCTCGGCGGCGCGCTGGCCAGCCCCGTGCTTCTGATCGTGGACCTCCATACGCCGGGACGCTGGTACAACATGCTCAGGATCTTCCGGCCGACGTCCGCGATGTCGCTCGGGTCGTGGACCCTCGCCGCGTTCGGGACGTTCAGCGGACTCGCGGCGGCGGCACAGGCCGCGTCCGACCTCGCTGGCGCCGGCGCCTTCCGGATGATCGCGACAGCCGCCGGGATACCCGCCGCCGCAACGGGCGCGGTGATGTGCGTGTATACGGCGCCACTGCTCGCGAGCACGAACGCCCCGCTCTGGGCCTCAGCGTACAGGCTGCTCCCCGGCCTCTTCGGAGCGACCGCGACCGCCACGGGCGCGGCGGCGATCTCGCTCCTGGCGGGCACGAGCGAGCGGGCGCGGCGGCCCCTCGAGCAAGTGGGGCTGGTCGCGGCGGGGGCGGAGCTCGCGCTGGGGCTCGCTAC
>CADDYR010000343.1 GCA_902810765.1 Chloroflexota bacterium | reverse complement strand
TCCCAGAGGGCTCGAAGCTGCCCGCCGTGGCGTGCGCCGAGGGGGCGCTGCTGCTTCGGGAGGTCCAGCTTCCGGGCTCGCGAGCCATGGACGGCGCCGCGTTCCTCGCGGGCCACCGCGAGCTCGTGGGCTCAGGACTCGGGGGCCAGGAAGCGCCCCGCGCCGAACAGGGCTAGCTGCACGTCCGTGACGGGCGGCTCCCACACCAGGCTCGGGCGGTCGCGCTCCGCGATGAGTATCTGTGCGACGAGTCCCTGGCTCGCGAGGAAGCCCCTCACGTCGTTGCGCGCGCCGCGCTTCGTGTTGTTCGTGCGCGACAGGTGCGCCAGCCAGAAGGTCTGCGGCCGGTTGCTCACCGCCTGCGCGATCAGCTCCGCCGACTGACGGTTCGACAGGTGGCCCCGGTCGCTCAGGATCCTCCGCTTCAGATGCCACGGATACGGGCCGTCGAGCAGGCGCTTCGTGTCGTGGTTCGCCTCGATCACGATGAGGTCGCTGCGCGCCATCTCCGTCGCCATCTCCGCCGTGGCGGCGCACCCGAGATCGGTGAACACGGCTATGCGGCACCCCTCGACGGCCACGAGGAAGCCCACCGGGTCCTCGGCGTCGTGGCTCACGGGCAGCGAGCTCACCTCCATCCGGCCGATGCTCAGGGGCTCGCCGTTGCGGAAGGGCACGGCGTTCGGCAGGTCGAAGCGGCGACGCAGCTCGGACAACGTGGCGGAGTTGGCGACGACCGGCGCGCCGGTCCGGCGCGAGAGCACCTCCAAGCCCGTGACGTGGTCGTTGTGCTCGTGGGTCACGAGTATGGCGTCGAGGGCATCGGCGCGCAGGCCGCGCTCGCCCATCCCGGCCAGGAGCCTGCTCGCGGAGAACCCCGCGTCGACGAGCACGGCCCTGCCGTCGTGCTGGATCAGGATGGAGTTGCCCGAGCTCCCGGAGCCCAGGCAGGTCACGCGGACCGTCTTGCCGCCTCCGTAGGGTGTTGCCCTGGCACTATAGCCCGGCCGGACGACAGTGTCAATCTCCGGAGCCCTCCTCCTCGGGGCGATCCGAGCGGTCGCGCAGGAACTCCTCGATGGACTGGATGAGCCGGTCGGCCTGCTCCGTGTTCATCGGCTCCTCGGGAGCGGCCTCCGACTCCTCCCCTTCCTCGTCGGCCCTCTGCTCCAGCTGCTGCACGAAGTGCTGGGCCTCCAGGTTGCCCTCGAGCGCGCTCGCGATGCGGTGCTGATACACCGCGGACTCCGCCTCGAGCTGATCGAGCGCGATCCCGAGCGACAGCACTGAGTTCAGCCTGCGCACGAGCGCTGCGGCAGCCATGGGGTTCGGGGACGCCGAGATGTAGTGGGGCACGGCCGCCCAGATGCTGCCGTTCGGGATGCCCGCCTCCGCGAGCGCCTGGCCCGACACCGTCACGATGCCGGTGGGCCCCTCGTACCCCGAGGGCTTGATCCCCTCCGCGGCGAGCCTCTCGGCGAGCTCGGGAGTGGTCGCGCCTCCGGAGATGGGCACCGGGCGGGTGTGAGGCGTGTCCGCGAGCAGAGCGCCCAGGGCCAGCGCCTCCCGCGCGCCGAACTCCCGCGCGACCTGCACGATGTGCCCGCTGTATCGCTTCCATCGGAGGTTCGGCTCCGTGCCCACGAGCACGATCAGGTCGCGATCGCCGTGGCGCGCGTGGAAGAAGTCGTTCTGCGGCCAGGTGAGGCTGCGCTGGTAGCTCCCCACGGGCTTAGTGTAGGGCCGGCTCTCCGTGAAGTCGAAGTACTCCTCGGAATCTATGTACGCGAATCGCTCCCCGCGAAGGGTCGAGACGACGTGCTCGGCTGCGTAGCTCGCACCGCAGCCCGCGTCGTTCCAGCCCTTGAAGGCCATTATCAGTACGGGATCGCTCAGCCGGGGACGGTCGAGGATTATGAGGTCTTCCAACCCGGTCCTCCTTCGCTACGGCGGATACCTACACAACTTTACCACCCCGCACGACCGAGGGGCCGGGCACGTGGCATACTGTCAGCAAGTCGTGGGCATATGGGGGACTAGATGATGAGGCACTCCGAGTTCCGCGAGCTCGTCGCCGAGGCGCTGGACGACCTCCCGGAGGAGTTCGCCGATCACCTGTGGAACCTGGAGGTGCTCGTGCGCCAGGAGCCGTCGGCCGAAGACCTGGCGACGGTGGGACTGGGGTCGGGCTCGACGCTGTTCGGGCTGTACCAGGGCGTGCCGCTGACCGAGCGCGGCTCGAGCCCGAGCGGCGCCCTGCCGGACGTCATCACGATCTTCCAGGGCCCGATCGAGCGCCGCTGCAGGGGGCGCGAGGAGTGCGTCCGACGACAGGTGCGCGAGACCCTGCGCCACGAGATCGCCCACTACTTCGGGATCAGCGACGACCGCCTCACGGAGCTGGGAGCGTACTGAGCGCGACGGGGCCGCCCGTGCTGTAGAATGGAAGCCGCAGGTTGTATGAGTTGCGATCATCTGGTAATAAGTACCTGATTGGTTTCGCATAAGCCGGGACATCGGGCGGGCGACCCCGGAAGGGACAGCGGTAGGCAGCTCTTGGTATCCAACGTCATCGCCGGACGCTACCACGTTCTCGAGAAGGTGGGCCAGGGGGGAGCGGCGGAGGTGTTCAAGGCGAGGGACTCTCGCCTCGGTCGCATCGTCGCCATCAAGCTCCTGCGCGACACCTACTCCGACGATCCCACCTTCACCCAGCGCTTCGAGAACGAGGCGAGGGCTGCAGCCAGGCTCTCGCACCCGAACATAGTGGACGTCTACGACTACGACCAGTCGGAGGGGCGGTACTTCATCGCGATGGAGTACGTGC
>CADDYR010000342.1 GCA_902810765.1 Chloroflexota bacterium | reverse complement strand
ATCTGGGAGCGCCCTCACGTGGTCGCACGAGACGACCTGCGCGAGCTGCACGTTCGTCCGGTTCGGGAAGGCTACGTGGCTCTCCACGAGCGGGCCGAGGCGGGGCAGGTCCACGGCCCCGAGGTCCGGCACGAGTATCACGCAGTGAGGGTTGCCCAGCGACACGCAGGTGCACTCGAGCCTCTCGCCCCCGACCTCGATGGCCTCCGGCCCTGAGAACGAAGCCCTGCCTATGTTCGCCGTGACCGACCGCACGCGGCCATCGCAGACCTCTACCTCCACCGGCACGGCCCCGCCTGCTGTCCGCACGACGAACGTGTCCGCGGTCGCCCGGCCGGTATCCCTGAGGAACTTCGCGAAGATCGCGATCCCGTTGCCGCTCTTCTCCGCCGGGCTGCCGTCGGGGTTGTGGATGCGCAGGTCGTAGCCCTCGGCGTCCTGGCCCGCGAGCTCGAGGACCCCGTCACCGCCCACACCAGTGTGCCGGTCGCATATGAGCCGGACGGCCCGGGGATCGAGCCGGAACGGCAGGTCCTCGGGACACATCACGAGATAGTCGTTGCCCAGTCGGTGGTACTTCGCGAATTGCGACATCTGTCTGCCTCCTGCAATGTTACCAGCAGGACGGCCTCGCGTTGCTTTGCCAATGATCCGGTCATTGTCTATGCTGCCGACACGGTGTGTCGCGACACTTGCGACCGCCCTCTGGGTATATGTAAACTCTGAGTAGCGGGGCGAGCGGCGGCCTCTCGGTCGCACTGTGGCACGCAGGCTTGGAGGCTGGGTCCGATATGTTCCCTAGCATTCGGTCGTTTCTGGCGTTCACGTACACGCTCGTCGTGGTGCTGATCATCGCCGTGCTCGGCGTCGGTATCCAGCTCCTCGTCGAGACCAGGCTGCGCGCGAACGTGGAGACGGACCTTAAGCTCCACGGCGACCAGCTCGCGGCGGTGATCGTGGACGACGTGGACACCGACGTGACCGCGCAGGTCAACCGCCTGGTCGAGGGGCTGAACTTCGGCAGCTCGGGCGGCGACGTCACCTACGTGCGCCTGTACGACAGCACCGGGCTCCCGCTGCCGGTCGCCGGTCCGCAGTCGCCCATCCCGGACGCCAATCCGAGGCAGCTCCTGAGGCTGCGTGGCCAGCCGATCCGGGTGGAGCAGGCCACGGACGGCTCCGAGCTGCTCGTGCTCACGCGCCGGGTGAACTACGAGGGGCATACCCTCGCCTTCCTGCAGGTGGCGCGGGACCTCGGGCCGGTCACCCGGGTGACCTCCCAGCTCCGTCGCACCCTGATCGCGGGCACCATCCTCGCGGCGGCGGCCGCCGCCGTCCTCTCCTACGTGCTCGCCTACCAGGCGCTCAGACCCTTCTCGACGATAGTCGACGATGCCGCCCGTATCGGCCCGGAGGACATACACCGGCGGCTGCCGCCGCAGTACGGTGTGGCCGAGGTGGACAAGCTCGCTCAGAGCTTCAACGCGCTGCTCGACAGGCTGCAGAAGGCGTTCGATCTGCAGCGCCGGTTCGTCGCGGACGCGTCTCACGAGCTGCGCACGCCCCTCACCACGATCCGTGGGAATGTGGACGTGATGCTCCTCGACCCCGAGCTCTCTCCCAGCGTCCGGCAGTCACTGCAGCACGTAAGCAGCGAATCGGCCAGGCTCAGCCGGCTGGTGACGAACCTGCTGATGCTGGCCCGCGTGGAGGCCGGGCAGAGCGGGCCGCAGTTCGCCCCGGTGGACCTGCACGCGCTCGTGCTCGAGACCGTCGCCCAGGCGCGCGCGATGAGCGACAAGGTGGACATACGGCTCGGACAGGAGGATCAGGCGACGGTCCCGGGCGACGCGGACCAGTTGCGGCAGGTGCTGCACAACCTGATAGACAACGCCGTGAAGTACACGCCGGCTGGGGGGCACGTGAGAGTGAGCGTCTACCGTGAGGGCACCTGGGCGAAGCTGGAGGTGAGCGACACCGGGGTGGGCATCTCCCCTCAGGATATAGAGCACATCTTCGACCGCTTCTATCGCTCCGAGCGCACGCGCCACGGCGCCGCCGGCAGCGGCCTCGGGCTCTCGATCGTGAACTGGGTCGTCCGGGCTCACGGCGGCCGGGTGACCGTCGAGAGTCGGCTGGGCAGGGGCACCACCTTCACCGTCTGGATCCCCCTCCTCGCCCCGGTCCCCGCGGCACTACTTTCTAACCCAGGATTAACCCTCGACTAACCGGCGCTTAACGCCGACCGATTATAGTTTGCCTGGCGCGAGCTGCGCGCTGCTCTACACCTCACCCGAAAGGCGAGAGACATGGAGAGAAAGCGGGTAGTGGTGATCGGCACTCACTGGGAGGCGCAGATGATGGCCACCTGCGCCCTCGAGAGTGCGGGCTACGACGCCATCACGCTCTTCGACCGACGCAACGCCCTCAGGGCTGTGAGGGATGTCTGCCCGGACCTGGTCCTCCTGGACATGGGGCTGCCGAAGCTCAAGGCGTGGCAGATAGCCCGCTCGATCCGCAGGGACGCCCGCACCCGGAACGTGCCCATCATCGGCATCGTCCCCGACGGCGAGCGGAGCGACTTCCCCGTGGGGCCGGGCAACGGGTTGATTGACGTGCTCTCGATGACGTACGATAATCGGTCCCTGATCCGCAAGGTGCGGAAGGTGCTCAGGGACACCGAAGAAGGCAGCCATAATTAGTAAGGAGCCGAGGGACGAGATCAGGTTCACCCGTGTCACCGCCGCCCTGCTGCTCCTGAGCGCCCTCCTCATCGGCGCCGTGGCGGGCGCGGCCACCTCGGCCGTGCTCGTCAACTCCAGCAACCCTCCCCCGC
>CADDYR010000341.1 GCA_902810765.1 Chloroflexota bacterium | reverse complement strand
CATGCCGCCGACGTGCTCGACATCGGCGGCATGAGCACGCGCCCCGGCTCGGAGCCGGTGCCCGAGGAGGTCGAGGCCGGGCGCCTTCGGGCCGCGATCGAGGCGATCAGGCCTCTCACCGGCCGCCCGATCTCCGCCGACACCTACAGGCCCGGCCCCGCGGAGGTCGCGCTCGAGGCGGGGGCGGACATCATCAACGACGTGTCCGGCCTGAGAGGCCCGAGGATGGCGGAGCTCGTGGCATCGCGCGGCGCTGGCGTCGTGGTGATGCACATGCAGGGCGAGCCGCGCACGATGCAGCAGGATCCGAGGTACGAGGACGTCGTGCGCGAGGTGTACGAGTCGCTCGCTCGCTCGGCCGAGATCGCGCTCGGCGCGGGCGTGCCGCGCGACGCGATAGTGATTGATCCGGGCATAGGCTTCGGCAAGACGGTCTCGCACAATCTCGAGCTGCTGCACCGCCTGCGCGAGCTCGCAACGCTCGGCTACCCGGTGCTCGTGGGCACCAGCCGCAAGGGGTTCATCGGCCGGATCACCGGACGGGAGCCGCAGGAGCGAATCTTCGGCACGGCGGCGACGGTCGCCCTGGCGATAGCTGGCGGAGCGGACATCGTCAGGGTGCACGACGTGGAGGAGATGGTGGACGTGTGCAGGGTCGCGGACGCGGTCGTGCGCTGGAGGGGCAGGGAGAGTTGAGCTGGCGCCTGCTCGTGACGCCCCCAGCCAGTGGGGCGCGCAACATGGCGGTGGACGAGGCGATGATGCGCGGGCTCCTGGAGGGGAGCTCTCCCCGGACGGTCCGCTTCTTCACCTGGGAGCCCGGCTGCTATTCGCTCGGGCGCTTCCAGCCGGCGGAGGACCTGAACGAGTGCGCGCGGCGCGAGCCGGGCGTGAGCTGGGTGCGGCGGCCCACGGGCGGGCGCGGCATATACCACGGACCGGAGCTCACGTACAGCGTCGTCGCACCGCTCTCGGACGAGCACGTCTCGGGCACCGTGATCGAGAGCTATCGCAAGATCGCGGAGGCGCTCGTCGCGGGACTGGCGCTCCTCGGCGTGAGCGCGTGCCTCGCGCCGAAGGGCGACCCGGTCGAGATGCGCAGGAACCCCTCCTGCTTCGACAACCCCTCGGACTACGAGCTGCTGTACGACGGGCGGAAGCTCGTGGGCAGCGCCCAGACCCGGCATGGAGACGTGCTGCTGCAGCACGGCTCGGTCCTCCTCGACGACCCCTCCGAGCAGTTCTTCGCGGGCCTCCGCTTCGCCTCGCCCGAGGCCGCGCGCGAGGCGCTCGAGAAGGGCAGAGCGCGGATGGCCAACCTGGGCGAGGCACTCGGCAGGGTCCCGTCCCCGGCGGAGATCGTGCCCGCGATGGCGCGGGGGTTCCGCGACTGCTGGGGGATCGAGCTCCTCGAGGGCGGGCTGAGCGCGCGGGAGGAGGAAGTGGCCTCCAGGCTCGAGGCCGAGAAGTACAGCTCCGAGCGCTGGTGCTACAGAATATAGGAGGACGACTTGCTCGAATCCGACGAGATACAGAAGATCATCCCGCACCGATATCCCTTCCTGCTCGTGGACCGCATCCTCGAGATCGAGGAGGGCAAGCGCGCCGTGGGAATCAAGAACGTCAGCGCGAACGAGCCGTACTTTCAGGGCCACTTTCCGGGGATGCCGATAATGCCGGGAGTGCTGCAGGTGGAGGCTCTGGCCCAGGTGGGTGCCGTCGCTCTCCTGAGCTCGCCCGAGAACAGAGGCAGGCTCGCGTACTTCGCGGGGATAGACGGAGTGCGGTTCCGCAGGCCGGTCAGGCCCGGCGATCAGCTGATCCTCGAGGTCAGCCTGGAGCGAGTGCGTGGGCGGATCGGCATGGGCCGCGGAGTGGCGAGGGTCGGGGAGCAGGTCGTCGTCGAGGGCAGGTTCACCTTCGCGCTCGCGGACGGCGGGCAGGGCGGCTGACACATCGCCCGATGCCTGACACCTCACGAGCCATGACCGCACGGCGCGTGCTCCTGGTGAAGCTCGCCGACCTGGGAGACGCAGTGCTCTTGACCGCGGCGGTGGACGCTCTCGAGCGCGCCCTGCCCGGCTGCGAGCTCGACCTGCTCGTGAGCACGGCGGCGGCTCCCGTCTTCGAGCACGACCCGCGCGTGAGCAGGGTGTGGGTCTTCGACCGCAAGCTGATCGAGGGGCGGCGTGCGTTCACGCCCCGGTCGCTGTACCTCTGGGCGCGGCTGCTGTGGGCGCTCGGCCGCCGGGGGTACGACGCTGTGATCCTCGCCCACCACCTGACGACCGCGCTCGGCACGATCAAGCTGGCCTCGGTCGCGCTCGCCACCCGCGCGCCGATCCGAGCGGGCGTGGACAACGGTCGGGGGGCGTTCCTGAACCGGCGCTACCCCGACCCAGGATTCGGGGCGGCGCCCGAGGGTGAGTACTGGGTCAGGCTCGTCGGGCTGCTCGCGGGGAAGGAGGTCGAGGGGCGAATCGGGCTCGTCGTGCCGGCCGCGGCGCGAGAGAGAGCGCGCGAGCTGGTCCCGGCCGGGACTCCCCGGCCGCTCGTCGCGGTCCATCACGGGCAGGGAGGATGGATATCGTCCCGGGCGTGGACGGCCGAGGAGTTCGCGCGGGTCGCGGACGCGCTCCACGAGAGGACTGGCGGGACGGTCCTGCTCATCGGAGGGCCGGAGGAGCACCGCGCGGCCGAGGAGGTGGCGAAGCTGATGCGTTCGCAGGCACCCGTCCTGGCGGGGCGCACCGACGTACCGACGCTCGCGGCCCTGCTCGAGATGTGCGACCTGTACGTCGGCCCGGACTCGGGACCGATGCACGTCGCGTCCGCCGTGGGCACGCCGGTGGTGAGCCTGTGGGGTCCGACGAACGAGGCGGCGTGGGCGCCGGCGGGCAGGCTGGGGGCCG
>CADDYR010000340.1 GCA_902810765.1 Chloroflexota bacterium | reverse complement strand
CCCCCGATGTACCGCGCATACAGTGAGCGGGCTACGGCCTCGTCCTCCGTGCCCTTGACTATCGCCCGACCGTCGGCGAACAGGGTCAGCTCGTAGCCGTCCACCGAGAGCTTCAGCAGGTACTCGTTGTGGCGCACCTCCCCGAACGGGCGCACGCGCTCCGCTATCTGCGCGAGGTCCACCGTCGTGCCCGGCCGGGAGCTCACCTGGAGGCTGTTCCGCCCGCACAGTCGTGTGGCGGAGCTGCGCGAGCCGTCGAGGTACTCCCACCGATGGAGGTCGCACGCGGGGCACCCCGGCACGCGCTCCCCCACCGGCAGCTGCTCGACCGTGCCGTTCCAAGCGTCCACCGTCGCTAGCTGCGCCGGAGGGGGATCGCCGAGCAGTACGCGCAGCGCGGCCATCGCCTGGAGCGACGAGACCATCCACACGGCGGGGCCGAGCACGCCGGCCGTCTCGCAGGTGTCTCCGCCCGGCGCCGGGGGCTCGGGGTACACGCAACGCAGGCAGGGAGTTCGTCCGGGCAGCACGGGCATCACCACGCCTATCGCCCCGATCACCCCTCCATACACCCAGGGCACGCCCGTCCTCTCGGACGCGTCGTTGAGGAGGTAGCGGGTGTCCCAGTTGTCCGTGCCGTCGAGCGCGACGCTCGCGCCCTCCATCAGGTCGAGCACATTGTCGGGCGTCACGTCGGTCGCGTGCGCTTCGACCCGGACCTCGGAGTTGATCTCGGCCAGCCGGTGGGCCGCGGCAACGGCCTTGGGCAGCGACTCCGAGAGCGCTCGCTCGTCGTACAGCGACTGGCGCTGGAGGTTGTGGACCTCGAGGAAGTCCCGGTCGGCGATCCTGAGCGTGCCGACGCCCGCGCGCGCGAGCAACTCCGCCACGCCGGAGCCCAGTGCGCCGCACCCGACGATCAGCGCGGTCGCCTCGCCGAACCTGCGCTGGCCCTCGGGTCCGACCCTCGGGAACACCGCCTGTCTCGAGTACCTGTCCACGACGCTCACCCCTCCGCCAGCCCCCGCGCCCACTCGCGCACACGCCTCAGCCACCCGGTACTGCCCAGCCCGCGTCGCCGCTCGAGCAGATCGGTGAGCGCCTCCGCTGTCACCCCCGGCAGCACGCGGCTCTCCTCGCTCTTCCGATACGCATCGCCCTCGAGCACCCAGATCTCGAACCTCTGCCTCACGTACCGCCACACCTCGCTCACACCGAGCCGGGCGTATATCGGCAGCTTGTCCAGCGACGCGCTCGTGACGTCTATCTCGATGGCCAGGTCCGGCGGCGGGTCCACGGACAGGTCCGGTCCGCGCCTGCCGCGAACGAGGGGCTCGCTCTGGATGTAGAAGCACGCATCCGGCTCGACACCTGCCTCCAGATCCTCGCGCCTGAGCGTCGTCGAGCCGAATCCGGCGATGTCGAGCCCCCATTCCTCGGCAAGCGCCGATACCACGAGCTCGGTGTTGAACCTGAGCTGCTCGTGCTCCGGCAGCAGAGGGGCCAATATCTCCAACCTCCCCCGGTCGTAGGCGTAGATGGGCATCCTGTCGTCTCCGCGCTCGGCGAGCAGGCGCTCGTAGGTCTCCCAGGACGCGCGGCGGAGCACCACCCTCTGCTCGCTCTGTACAGTCACCATCTCGCTTCTCCCTGCCCCGGGCCCCGGCTTCACCTCAAAATCTAGCACAAACCAGCACCTCGTCTTCGGCCCGCTGCCTCGGAACGACGGACTCATCCCCCGGATTCTATATCGAGACCTTCGCTTGGGCCGCTAGTCGAGGCGGACGGAGAGCAGCGGGACGAGCATCTCCTCCTCGGAGACCCCGCCGTGCGTGCCCATGTGCCACCGCCTGCGCTCCACCCCGGGGAACTCGTAGCGCACGACCCACTCCTCCCTCGGCAGCACGATCAGGTCCCCCACCCGCTCGCGCACGCGCTCGGGCATCGGCCCGGGGCCGAAGATCTCGAGGTCGAGCGCCTCCTCCGCGGTGATCGTCCGCGCGCAGTAGTCGAGGTTCTCGTCCAGGTACTCCTTCGCCCGAGGCTCCAGGCCGTTCCTGACGTGCAGCAGGACGGCCCTGTGGTCGCCCGTCGGCGCGTGCTCGAGCATCTCGAGGAGCTCGGGGTGGTCGTTGAGCCAGGTCCAGCGGCCGGCGGTGGTGTCTATCTGGCCGTGGTCGGCGAGGATCAGGAGCAGGGTGTGACGCGTGCGCAGGCCGCGCAGCAGGATGCGCTCGAGCACGTAGTCCAGGGAGTGCAGCTCGGCGCGGTACTGCGGCGAGTCCACCCCGTAGGTGTGGCTGATCGCGTCCAGCACTCCCCAGTAGGCGTGGACATAGGTGCGGCCCGAGATGCTCTGCAGCACGGACCTCAGGCTCACGCACATGTCCGGCAGGGACTGGAAGCCTATGAAGCGCGCGCCGCCGTGGTTGATCCGGGAGAGCGCGGTGCCCTCGTACTCCGCGTGGTTGATCACGACTCCTCCCACGCCCGCCACGGCGAGCCTCTGGTAGATGGTCGCCAAGCCCACCCAGGAGATGGGGTCCACCCCGAGCGCCTCGAGCGGACGGACGTCCGGCACGGTCGAGAAGGTCAGCGGGCGGACTATCTCGCCCAGCTCCGAGTCGTAGATCTTGTCCCCGATCACGCCGTGCTGAGAGGGTGGCAGGCCGGTGCCCAGAGTCGTGAGCGCGATGGGAGTCGCGGAAGGGAAGGTAGAGGTGAGGCAGGAGAGCAGGGAGCCGTCCCGGCGGCTGAGCTCGAGGAGGTTCGGCGCGTACCCCCGCTCCATCGCCTCGGTGAACCCCCGGTAGCCGAGGGCGTCCACGACGAGCGTGACGACGACCTCGAACTCGCTCTGGTCATCCTTCGGCAGGAAGTCCATGCCGACCATCGCCATCAGGACCGGCGTCATGAAC
>CADDYR010000339.1 GCA_902810765.1 Chloroflexota bacterium | reverse complement strand
CGAGGTGGGCAGTAGCGCTACCACCTACAACCCCATACGCTACACAGGGAGCTATCGGGACTCCTCCACCTCGATGTACCAGATGGGGGCCAGATACTACGACCCGAATGTGGGCAGGTTTACTCAGTCCGATCCCTTGGGAGGCGGCTACCCCTACGTCTCGGACAACCCGGTCAATCACGCGGATCCCACCGGATTGTTCTGTGCAGGGGGCTATGCGGGAGCAAACGCTGAAACGGGCATCGGATTCTTCGGTGCCGCTGGTAGAGCAGGCGCCGGAGGCGGAGTTTGCACACTTGGTGCGCCGTGGGACCGCGGTGGTCCGTCAGTTTGGGGCTTCTTCACCGAGGCCGGAGGATTCATAGGTACTCCGTGGGGAGGCTTGGGATACCCGTCCGGCAGCGGTTTCGCTCTCGGTGACTATCTCGGCGTAGGGGGTGGACCATACTTGAGCAACGCCACCAGCTTCGCCCAACTCAGCGGGCCTTTCCAGACGTACTCGGTGGACACGCCCTTTGGATCCGTCTCGCTCTCGATGAGTGGCAAGACATGGGTATTCAGCATCACCGGCGGTGGAGGAGAACTATTGGGGTACACCAGCTACCAGACTAACACCTGGATCCCATAGCGATGGAGAAGACCGCACGGGGCGAGCTCGAGATTATTATTCACTGATCGGGCGGTGTCCTCGTACGATGACGGGAGGTGATGAGCGGCTTTCCTTACTGGACCCGGCGGCATCGGTGTCGCTAGGGGTATCGCAGTTTTGGTAGGGACGGGCTCTGCTAGCTCGCATCTGAGTCCTATGAGCCAGAGGCTGGAATACGGGCTGACGATACCACCGGAGGAGGCGCTGAGCCGCTTGGACTCGGTGATAGACGAGGAGAGGATCTCCATCTTCTCGTCCTCGGGGTTTGCGGGCGGCGAGAAGTTCCACGGCAAGATCAGGGGGCACAGGTTCCACATCCGCAAGAGGCACTCCTTTGGGATGCCGTTCGGCAGGTATCTGCACGCCAGGATCGAGCCGGAAGGCTCGGGCTCGCGCATCACCGGGACGTTTCGGATGGATGCGGTCGCGAGGGCCTTTCTGTTCGTGTACCTGCTCTTCCTCGGCTTTCCTACCCTAGGGCTCATTCGTGCGATCGTGATGCGCGGCTCCGTCGGCAGGTCCGACCTAGAGTCGCTGGCGGGCGTGGCCTTCCTGGTGCTGGGGGAGGTGGGCATCCTCCTCTTCAGTTGGCGCGTCAGTGACAGGGACAGGCGGGCCACCATCGCCTTGCTGGACGAGGCGTTCGAGGGCTGCGTCCGGTACTCGAGGAGCGGAGGCGTGTGGGCCCTGCCGCCTCGCCTGCCGAGCCCTTCGGCCGTGCTAGCGCAAATAACCGAGGGGCTGAACCTGAGGCGCATCCTGCTCACCCTCGCCGTCTGGCTCGGCCTGGTGGTGCTGCTCGGGGCTGTCCTGGGCAGCATCAACCTGATCGGGTACTACAGGCTGACCGAGGACGGCGCCCGGATCTACGGGACGGTGAGGGCGCTGGAGCCCGAGAACCACGCGACGGTGGTCTACAGTTACAGGGCGAGGGGACGCGTCTACCGGGAGGAGGGAGATGCGGGCTACGGCAATCCCGAGTTCGAGCGCTTGAGGGTGGGGCAGAGGGTGCTCGTGACGTACCTCCGCACGGGCCCGAGGATGTCGTGCCTGGGGCGTGCGGACGAGCGGCTGAGGAACGAGTTCGTCTCGATCGGTATCTCGGTCCTGGTGTTCCCAGCTCTCATCGCCTGGTGGATGTCCACGCATCTCATCAGGTGAGGCGCTTAGAGGGAAAGGAGGAGGTGTGAGGCCGTGGCTACTGGGGTGTGGGGGACTGCTCGTGCTCGTGGTGCTCGCCTGCGTCCTCCTTGCGGTGTTCGCTCCCCAGATAGGCAGGAGGCTGGAAGAGGCCACCTCCCCCCTAAGGCAGCCGGTGAGAGGGTACTACGCAGCGGTGAGGGAGCACGACTGGCAGAGGACGGAGTCCTACCTGAGCGGATCACTGCGCTCTAAGGAGGGCGTGGGCAGGCTCAGGCGGGACTGGCTGAGGAGGCAGGAGGCGTACGGGAGGGTCGAGAGGTTCGAGTTCACAGGCACGGACGTGAGGGTGGTGAGCGGATCCGAGCAGGCGACGGTGACGGGGGTGCTCCATTACTCGAGCGGGCAGAGCGAGCAGAAGGTGATCCAGCTGGTGAGGGAGGGGGGACGCTGGAGGCTCGCAAGCCTGCCTTAGTGACACGGTCGTATCATCGCGCGGCTTCGTCTCCTGGGAGCTGCACAGACCTCGCGCCACGCTTCGGGAGATCCTACTCCACCCGTCCCAGCACCCTCTGTATAAGCCTCTCGAGGTCCAACAAGTTGGTCTCGCTCCACCCCCAGCTCCCCTCTCTCCACTCGATCTGCTCCGCCCTTTGTATCGGAGCTCGGGATCACCTTTGATCCTCCTCGCGAGCTCGTCCCCCATCGTGGTCACGAGCGCGCCGAGGTAGCCTTGGATCACTATCAGGCCGAGCCCCGCGAGGCCGAGCACGAGAGGCAGCCAGCGCACCTTCGTGATGAGGTTGTACTCCGCGCCCAACCTCAGAGCGAGCACGAGGAGCCTCACTTCACGGTTATGTGAAGGTTCATGCCCAGGTCCGCGTGGCCGTCCACGGGGCACCAGACGTGATACTTCCCGGGCTTCAGGTTCACCGTGAGCGTGCCCTTCTGTCCGGGATCCAGGTTCGAGCTCAGCTTCTTGTCTATCCCGTTGCCCTCGATCTCGAGGTTGTGCACGACCTTGCCCTTGTTCTCGACCTCGAAGGTCACCGTTCCTGCCCTGAGGGTCTTCGGCATCGTGATCTTGAAGTCGGTCTCGGTGACCACGATCTGCTGCCCCTGACCCTTCCTGCCCTTGGTGGGC
>CADDYR010000338.1 GCA_902810765.1 Chloroflexota bacterium | reverse complement strand
GGAGGAGCCGTCCGGGCCGGAGACCGCTCCCCCCGACGGCACGCCGCCCGACCTCGAGCGTGTGCTGAGCGTGTGGCCGCGAGTCCTGAACTCGATCGGCGCATCCAACCGGATGCTGCTCGCGCTCCTGAAGGAGTGCAGGCCCACCGCGCTGGACGACGGCGTCGTGACGCTCGACTTCAAGTACGAGTTCCACAGGGCGAAGATAGACGAGCCCGCGAACCGTGCCCTCGTCGGGCAGGTGCTCAGCAAAGTGCTGGGCCAGACTGCTACTATACGTTGTACGTTTGGCGAGGGCGACGACGCCCGGACCGCCCGACAGCAGGCGAGCGACAGGGACCAGGTGCTCTCCGATCCGAGAGTCAAGGCCGCGCTCAACATCTTCAACGGGCGGGTCACCGAGATAAGCGGAGGATAGGGATGAACCAGAAGATGCTGCGCGACCTGCAGAACCAGATGATGCGCATCCAGGACCAGCTCGCGGAGGAGACGGTCGAGGTGACGGCCGGCGGTGGCGCGATCACCGCCGTGATGACCGGCCAGCAGCAGCTCAGGAGCATAAAGATAGATCCAAGCGCGGTCGACCCCGAGGACGTCGAGACGCTTGAGGACCTCGTCGTTGCTGCCGTGAACGAGGCCATCCAGAAGTCACAGGAGATGGCGGCGCAGAGGCTCGGCGCGCTCACGGGCGGGCTCAAGCTGCCGGGGATGTAGCGACCCGGTCCCCCGGCGCCGTCCTTCCACGCATTGGATACCACGCAGAACACGCCGGAACCACCGCCCCGAGCCGTGATCTTCGACGTGGACGGCCTCCTCGTCGAGACCGAGCAGTACTGGGACGAGGCGCGCCGCTCGTTCGTCGCGGAGCACGGAGGGGCCTGGACAGAGCAGGACCAGCGCAACGTGATGGGCGACAACTCGGTCCAGTGGTCCACCTACCTGCAGCAGCACTTCGACATCGCCCTGCCCAACGACGAGATCGTCGAGGCCGTGCAGTCGTTCGTGCTCGAGCGCGTCTCGAGGCACGTGCCTGTGCTGCCGGGGGCGGTCGAGACGGTGCGCGCGCTCGCGGAGCGGTACCCGCTCGGCGTCGCCTCGTCCGCGCCCACGAGGGTGATCGAGGCGATCCTCTCCAGGATCGGCGTCCGCCAGCTCTTCCGCGCCGTCGCCTCCTCGGACGAGGTGAGCCACGGCAAGCCGCGGCCGGACGTGTACCTGCTGTGCGCGCGGAGGCTCGGGGTACCTCCCTCCCTGATAGTCGTGTTCGAGGACTCGGTGAACGGGGTACGCGCGGCGAAGGCGGCGGGGATGAAGGTCGTCGCGGTGCCGAACCGCCAGTACTCCCGCCCGAGCGACTTCGAGATCGCCGACCTCGTGATCGCGTCCCTCACCGACCTGAGGCCGGAGACGCTGCCCCGGCTGTTCTGATACCGCCTCTCTTGACGGGGAGGTCGTTCCCGCTCAGAATGATGCCAGGGGCCGGGCGCTCGGGACCGGCTGTTCGACGTGGTAGCGTGCAACAGGGGGTTACAGCATGTCAACACAGGATGTCCGGATGGCGTTCGCCGAGCAGCTCGCGGAGCTGTACGACATGGAGTTCCAGACCCAAAAGGCTCTCGAGGAGATGCTCAGCAGCGCCGTCTCGCCCACGCTTCGCAACGCTCTGCACGAACACAGGGACCAGACGATAGAGCAGACCCAGCGGCTCGTGATCTGCTTCGACCAGATTCACGAGGCGCCGAAGCGGTCGCGCTGCATCGGCATGGAGGGGCTGGTCGCGGAGGCCCATGAGATCATGGAGCAGGCCGGCTCGCCTACGCAGCTGGAGATGGACATGGCGCTCGCCATGATGAAGGTAGAGCACTACGAGATAGCGTTCTACACCAGCCTGCTGACCATCGCGCGCTTCCTCGACCTGCCGCGGGTGGAGGACATCCTGACGGTGAACCGGCGCATCGAGGAGGACGCGGCGGACCTGGCGCAGGAGCTGCTCGGCGAGATGCTCCACCACGCGATGCACCCGGAGAAGCAGTTCCGCTGGTAGGGCTCAGCCCCACCAGAACGATATCGCGATGATTGCGTACAGCCCGACGAGCGCGAGGCCCTCGATCCAGTTGGACTCGCCGTCGAACACGATGAACGCGTTCAGCAGCGTGGCCAGCACGACGCTCACGATCAGCAGGGCGGGCATGACGAGCGTGAGCTGAGAGCCTCCGATGACCAGGCTGAGCAGCACGAGCACGGGGATCAGGCCGAGCGCTATCTGCAGCGGGCTGTTGAGGATGACGCTCACCGCGTAGTCCGCCTTGTTCTTCACCGCGAGCTGGATGCCCACCACGTTCTCCACCGCGTTGCCCGCGATCGCGACGATCACGAGCCCGGTGAACGCCTGCGAGATGCCCAGCGCCTTCGTCGCCGGCCTGAGCGCGTCCACGAACCAGTCGGACACCAGAGCGGCGGCGAAGCTAGCCAGCCCGAGCACCAGGAGGGAGAGGTACAGCGGCCACACGTCCTCCGGGCTCTGCTCGGGCGAAGGGCCGCTTATCGAGAGCGGCACGTTCGCGATGAACACCAGGAGCAGGATCACGGCGGCGGCGATGCTCAGCGCGGTCGCGTGCGAACCCGCGGGCACGTGCAGCCCGTGGGCCAGGCTCGGTATGATGAGCGCCGCGATGGCGACGCTCATGAGCGTGATGATCACCCGCGGCTGTCCGGACCGGAATCTCTGTGTGCCGTGCCTGATGCCACCGAAGAGGAACGCCAGGCCCAGGACGAGCAGGCTGTTCGACAGTATCGAGCCTATCAGCGCCGACTGCACCACCCCCACCAGGCCGCTGCGGAGCGCGAAGATGCCGAAGAACAGCTCGGGTATGTTCCCGAGGGCGGACTGCAGCACGCCGGTCGCGCCGGGGCCGAACCGGCCGCCCAGCTGCTCGACGGCCTGCCCGACCACCCACGCGAGCGCCGCG
>CADDYR010000337.1 GCA_902810765.1 Chloroflexota bacterium | reverse complement strand
GGGCGGCGAGCAGGATGCCCGCCCACTCGTGGGACTGCTCGCCGCGCTGCAGCTCACGAGGGCCCCTCAGTACGTGATGAGCCCCGTGACGAGCAACCTGCTCCCGCATCTGACGAGGGTCGCCGCGTCCGGCAACTCCCGGCGCTTCAACGGGCTCGCGGTCGCAGCCTGGGGCGTGCTCGCGCTGGTGGGCGCGGCGCTCGTGCTCGGGGTGTGGCTGCTCGGCGGCGTCCTGATAAGGGTGCTGTTCGGGCCGGGGTTCCGGACCGGCGGAGAGATACTGCTCGCGCTGGCGATCCTCGCCGCCTTCTACATGCAGTGCGAGCTGTTCAACCAGGTGCTGTTCGCCCGCCAGCGCGGGATGCTCGCCGCGCTCGGATGGCTCGCGGGGCTCGCGGCCGCGGGCGTGGTCGTCGCGCTCTTTCCGGCGGACGTGCTGCATCGGGTGGCGTACGGGCTGGCCGCCGGATCGGTCGCCACCCTGCTCACGCAGGTGGGGCTCCACCTCGTCACGCTGAGGTCGGGGCTGGTGCGGCGAGTCGAGGAGAGCGCGACCTGAATGAGGCGCTGAAAAAGAACGGCGCGGAAACGTTCGGTGAGATCAACGGTTTGAAGACAGCTATAGCTGTGCTACGCCCGCGGGCCAGGGGGGATGATCATCGAGCGGAGCAAATCAACTAAATAGAGAAGTGGCGTTCCCGGCGGGACTCGAACCCACAGCCTCTGGCTCCGGAGGCCAGCGCTCTATCCGATTGAGCTACGGGAACGCGACTCGAGCGAGTATAGCACCCGCACCGCGCCCCGTTCAAGTCGGCCGGCTCTCCTCGGGCACAGGGCTCGATGCCCCTGCTCGCGCGAGAATTCTTAGCTCGCTCTGAGGCTCCGCTGAGGCCGGGTTGAGGTTTCCGCGATATCCTGTAATTGGCAGGCGATCACGGATATTACAGGACGCCTGCCGAACTGGAGCGACAGGCAACGGAAACAGCGCGGAGAGATGCTGGAAGCTCTAAGGAGGCCGACATGCTGAAGCGAGTACTCGCGGGCGCCGTGATCGCGGTGCTCCTGGCGGGGTTGGGGATCGGCGTCGTGTACGCCCGCTCGGGAGGTGCCGGATCGGGCGGAGGACCATACCAGGAGTTCGTGGACCGGGTGGCGAAGATCCTCGGAAAGAGCCCGTCGGACGTGCAGCACGCGTTCGTCACCACCCGCGAGCAGATGATTGATCAGGCGGTGCAGGAGGGCAGGATCTCGAAGGAGAGGGCCGCGAAGCTGAAGGCGAGGATCGAGAAGACGGGCAGGCCGCTCCTCCCCGGCCGCTTCCACGGCCGCGCCGTCGTCGGAGTGGTGACGAAGGTCGAGGGCTCGACCCTCACGCTCAGGACCCCTCACGGCACCGCGACGGTGCAGCTTGCGAAGGACACGAAGGTGCGCGAGCGCGGCAGGCTCGTGAGCGCGAGCCAGATCAAGGTCGGCGACCGCGTGGCCGTGCTCGGCAGGCCGACCTCCGAGCAGGCGCGAGCGGTGATCATCGGCCCGGGGCACGGACGGCTCGCCCCGATCAGGCACAGGCTGCTCAAGGATGCTGCCGGATTCCTCGGGACGAAGCCTGGGCAGCTGCGCCAGGAGCTGAGGTCCGGCAAGAGCCTCGCGCAGATCGCCGGACCCGAGCGGACGCCGAGGCTCATCCAGACGCTCGTCTCGGACGTGGATCGAATGGTGGACGCCGCGCAGCAGGAGGGCAGGCTCTCGCCACAGCGTGCGACCCGGATCAAGTCGCACGCGCAGGAGCTCGTGACCCGGGCGGTCAACCACGTCTGGGGAAAGAAGAAGTCGTGAGCGCCGGGAGCCGGGCGGGTCCCCGCCCGGCTCCCGATAAACCCCTCAGTGCTGGGCGAGCGGCAGGCGGAGGGTGACGATCACCCGGTCCACGAGCTGCCGGATCGCCAGCGTCACCGGACCGAGCCACTGCACGAGCACGACCGCCACGACCAGCCCGATCACGAAGCCGGCCGCGACGTCTCCGGGGTAGTGGCTGCCCACGTACACCCGCGCGTAGCACATCAGGAGCGCGAACAGCAGCGCCACGATCCCGACCCTGCGATGGAACGCGAACACGACGAACGCGATCGCGAAGCCCGCCGACGCGTGGTCGCTGGGGAAAGAGGCGTCCCGCGCGTGGTTCAGGAGCACGGTCACGCTGTCCGGGTGCGTGACGAACGGTCGGGGACGGTACCAGATGTGGCTGATGATCTGGTTGATGAGTAGCCCGACTCCCGCGCCGATGAGCGCCGTGATGGCCCCCTGGCGGTCGCGCGCCAGACCGCGCGCCCAGCCGATGAAGAACCACACGACCACCGCGGCGATGAATATCGGCTCCCCCCAGCTGGCGGCGTGGACCATTACCCAGTCCACGAAGGGGTGGTGGCCCGCGGCCGCGTTGATGAGCTGTTCGATCCTGTAGTCCAAGCCTTCCTCCCGCCTTGCGCTGCCCGGTCAGCGGTGCTGGGCACCGCGCCAGAGGCTGGTGCCCAGCACGAGTATTACGACGAGCGGCAACAGCCACCAGATCGTCGCGTGGACCCTGACCAGCAGGCTCACGACTATCAGCGCCGCTACCACCGCCGCCGCGACCGTCCAGTCATCTCCAATGACGAAATCGTAAGCGAAATGTGCCAGCTTTGCCAGAAAGCTCATGCGCGCCTCCAGTCGGCTACCGCGCGTCTGCGCAGGACCAGCACGTAGCAGTACGATACGACAATCAGCACCGCGAGGATCCCGAGGATCGCCAGGTCCGAGCCGGGCCACTGCACGCCCGCGCCCTCCGCAGCCCAGAACGTGCCAAACGAGGAGAGCAGCAGGCCGACGATGAACTTGAGCGTGTTCTCGGGCACGCGGCTCAAGGGCCCCTTCACCGCGAGGCCGACCCCGCCGACGATCACCAGCGCGGCAGCGGCTCCAAGTGCCGCGAGGCCGACCTCGTGGGCCGGC
>CADDYR010000336.1 GCA_902810765.1 Chloroflexota bacterium | reverse complement strand
CCGCAGCGCCTCGGCGCCCTCCGTGCTCGGGATCTCTACCCTGTACTGCGCGCCGTCCGGGAACCGCTTCCCGCTCGTCGGCAGGTCGTGGGCGTCGCCGCGGGGCAGGCCCATCCGCTCGAGGAAACGCCTCGTGGCTTCCACTAGCTGAAGTCCCCCTTGATGTACGTGAGCCTCCTACCGAGCGCTGGCACGGCCATCGAGAGCTCCGGATACCTCCCGCGCACGTACTCGACGAGTGCGGCGGGGCTGCCCAGGTTCGCGGCGAACATCTCGTAGTGGGCGGGGATGAGCAGCTTCGCGCCGATGCCGGCCGCGACCTCCGCGGCCTCGTGCTCGTTCAGGTTGCCGATGATGCCACGCTGCTCCCGGAAGTAGCTCCGGCCGTTGATCGGCAGGATCGCGACGTCCGGCTGGAGCGCCCCGACGGTCTCGATCATCCCGTCGTAGGCGATGGTGTCGCCTCCGTGGTAGACGCGCACGGTCGCGAGCTCGAGCACGTAGCCCAGGAACCGGTACTGCCCCCCGCTCTCCTCGCGCCCGAAGGAGTACTCGGCAGGGGGCGAGCTTATGCCGTGCATCGCCGGCACCGGCAACACCTTCGCCGGGCCGAACTCCAGCTCGTCGCCCGGCTGCGCCCCGGTGAGACGGTCCTCCGGCACGCCCGCCCTCGCCATCTGGTCGAGTATCGGAGCGGGCGCCACGAACTTCGCCTCGCGGTTGGTCTCCGCGAGCCCCCTCACGCTCGGGGGATCGAGGTGGTCAATGTGCTCGTGCGTCACGAGCACGAGGCCCGCGGGGGGCGCAGCATGAGGCGAGAACGGGGGCTGGACGAGGCGGTCCGGGTTCGGGCCGAGGAACGGGTCGAAGTACACCGTCTGCCCGGCCGCGCGCACGACGAAGCTCGCCTGCCCGAGCCACCAGATCGCGACCCCGTCGGTGGGCACCTCGGCCTCGGCGATCTCGCGGGGAAGGCTCGTGAAATCGGTCTGCGTCACCGGATGGCTCCTTCTCGGTTCGAACTGCCGTCAGTCCACATTGTAGTACAGCCCGCTCGCGGCGCTCACCCCGAGAGCCCGGCGCGCAGGACGGTGAGCGAGTGCGCGGGGAAGGTGTGCTCGAGCCTCTGCCCGTCGGCTCGGACCGTCCGCTCGGTCACGCCCACGGCGTCCGGGCGCTCGAACGAGTTCACGGCGGACACGTCCGGCCCGTTCACCTCCCAGGCGTGTGCGTTTCCCTCGAAGCACCGGTCGGCCAGGCTCACGACCGCCGGGATATCTCTCTCCGCGTCCCGGTTCACGACGGCGATCGTGAGCTCGCGCCCTGCCTCGTCGCGCGTCGCGGACACGTCGAGCAGCTTGAACGGGCCGAGGTCGGACACCATCTTCATCGCGCCCGGCTGGTCCGCCACCTCGCGCGTCTCGCACTCGACGTGCGCGTCCAGCGCGAGCGAGAGCGAGTGCTCGGCGAAGATCCGGAGCGGGTGGTAGATCGTCTGGAGGAACAGCCCCTCCGGGCTCGTGAAGATCGGCGCGATCACGTTCACCATCTGCGCGAGGTTCGCGAGCTTCACCGTGTCGCAGTGGCGGATGAAGCCGTTGAGGTAGGTCGAGACGGCCAGGGCGTCCGAGAGGGTGTACCTCTCCTCGAGCGCGGACTCGGCCGACCGCGCCCGGAACCACACGTTCCACTCGTCGTACGCCACGTGGATCGGGTGCTCGATGCGCTGATTGTAGCGCACGAGGTCTATCATCGCCCGGCAGGCGTCGAGCGCGCGCTCGGCCTGGTGGGCCTGAAAGACGTTCGTGTAGTGGTCGTCGCTGCCGGTGTAGATGTGGATGCTGTGGTAGCGGACGAGCGGCGCGAGTCCCTCGAGGACGGTCCTGTCCCACTCGCTAAGGCCGTTGTGCCCGCAGCCCACCAGCTCGATCGAGGGGTCGGTCCAGAGCATCACCTTCGCGAACTCCCGCGCCTTCTTCACGTAGTCCTCGGCCGAGAGCGCGCCGATCTGCCACGAGCCGTACATCTCGTTGCCAAGGCCCCAGTAGCGGACGTTGTATGGTTCGGGGTGGCCGTTCTCGCGCCTCAGGTTCGCCCAGTAGGTGTTGCCCGTGCCGTTGCAGTACTCCACCCACGCCCGGGCCTCGTCCATCGTGCCCGTGCCCATGTTCACGCAGATGTACGGCTCCGCCCTGAGCTCGCGACAGTACTCGATGAACTCGTCCGTGCCGAAGCGGTTGGACTCCTCCGCGTGCCAGGCGAGCTCCATCCTGCGCGGGCGCCGCTCAACCGGCCCGATGCCGTCCGTCCAGTGGTAGCCGCTGACGAAGTTCCCTCCCGGCCAGCGGAGCACGGGGACGCGCAGGCCGCGCGCGGCCTCGAGCACGTCCCGCCGGAAGCCACGCGGGTCGCTGAGCGGAGACCCCTCCTCGAACACGCCTCCGTAGATGCACCTGCCGAGGTGCTCGATGAACTGCCCGAATATCTTCCGGTCCACTGTGCCTATCGTACGGTCTGGGTCCAGCTTGATCCCTGCCAAGTCGAAACTCCCTTGAGTGCTGCTGTGCGATCCACCGATATCGGCTGCATCTTACTGTGAGCGGAGCCGCCCGTGCAATCGCCCGAGCGGGTGACCCCGCCCCTTGTGCGCGCCAGCCCTGCTCGTCCCCTTGACAGGCGTCCAATGCCGGTATAACATAGATATATCGGCATCATATCTAGATGCAGACATATACGCGGAAAGGAAGATATCATGACGGACAAGATGAGACAGAGGTCCCGGCAGCGGTTCGGCCGACACCACGAGCACCAGGAGTGGCCCTCCGGAGCACCGGACCACGGCCTGCGCGGGGGACGGCGCAGCCATTGGCGCCGCGGCGGGGCGCGGTTGGGCAAGGGAGACGTGCGCGCCGCGACCCTCCTCTTGCTCGCCGAGCAGCCCCTGCACTGCTACCAGATCATCCAGCGGATCGAGGAGCAGAGCAACGGCCTCTGGCGCCCCAGCGCTGGCTCGGTCTATCCTGC
>CADDYR010000335.1 GCA_902810765.1 Chloroflexota bacterium | reverse complement strand
ACAAGACGGTCTGGAAGCTGTACCACGACCGCAACGACTCGTTCGACCGAGAGGTGCTCTCGCGGCTGTGCGGGTACCTCGGGGTGGGGGTGGGAGACCTCCTGGTGTACGTGCCCGACGACGAGGCCCCGCAAGAGCACCGGGCGAGGTGAGAAGGGGCGACGACGGCACGGGAGCGGAGGCTGGAGCTGATGATCGCGGGGATGGAGCTGAGCACCCTCTCCACCCGCCGTGGATCCACCCCTGGGCTGCGGCGGCTGCAGCCTCACCCTCCCGACCTTGGCCATTGAATCGGAACGAATCAGGTCGTTCCGGTAGCACCGGCGGAAGAAGGACACCAGCGCCGCCTGCTTCCCCGCACGCGCGGCGGGGCTCGAACCCGAGAGGGTGGCGAAGTATCGCCGGAGGGTATCGGGGGTGATCGACTCGAGGTCACCCCGGTGGTAGCGGGTGAAGGCCCTGAGGTCCGCCCTGTACGCCCGCAGGGTGTGGGTCGAGCGGCCGGCGTGCTCGAGCTCCGAGAGGTAGTCCGGTCAGTATGCTTCGGGCTCCTACCGTGCCCAGTTGTCCAGCCTCAGATCGGCTGTCCTCCCGAAGTGTCGCTCGTTGTTCGTAACCAGCACGAGCCCGTGTACCAGCGCGGTCGAGGCGATCAGTATGTCCGCGTCGTCTATGAGCTCTCCCCGGGAGCGCAGCTCGGCGTAGAGATACGGGCGGCCCTCACCGCCACGTCCTCCGTGAGCGGGAGCACGTTGCTCAGATCACAGAACCTGTCGAAGCGCTCCAGCTGCCTCTCGGCTCCCCTCCACATCAGTCCCGAGAGCACCTCGTACCGGCTGATCATCGAGAGCGCGTAGGTCCGGCCGGTCTGCCGGTACTCCCTCGCCCTGGCGATCACGGCTGGATCCCGCCGCATGATGTACGAGAAGGTGTCGGTGTCAAGCAGGACGCCTTCCGCCCTCATGGACGCTCTCTACCGCCGAACAACGGCCTCCGATTCAGTATGGCATCCTCGATCTCCTGGATCTGGCGCTCCGAGAGCCCGTCGTAGGCGCCAGCGAGGACCTCCAGCGGGTCCTCGTCCGTGTCGAGCTCCACCCTCACGCGCTGGCCCTCCTCGAGGTCCACCGGCTCGAGGAGCCTGAGGTTTCCGTGTTCGTACACCGCGTCAACAGAGAGCTTCACGGCACGCCTCCTCCCGGTCCTGTGATAATGTTGGGTTTCGACCCCATTGTAGGGCATCCGATATAGCCCCAATGAAGTGAGGTCACGCTGCCAACCTCTCGGCGGATTGCCTGGGTGGACGTCCCCGACGCTTCGGAGCTACCCATTGTGGCAGCGGCAGCTGGTAATCAAGTAGCTCCTCCATAGTCCGGATGTGGTCGGTGAGTCCCGCTGCCATCGCCGGCGTCCGCTCCACCCGCTTGCGAGGGCCATCTGCCTCCACTCGGAGACTGTGGTGGGGGGTAGAGAAGTTGTAGACCCATCCCACCAGCCGCATCCCTCCCTCGAGCAGCCCCTGCCTACTTCCCAAACACCTCGTCCGTCTCACCAACCCTGTCAGCCTCGCTCTCACGGTCGCATCGAGCCTCTCGATGCAAGCGGTGTTGATCACGTCCCCACCCTCTGTAGCCCCAAGCGCCGCCTCGATGGCCTCGACACTGCTCCCCATCTTCTTCCCGCCGGCGCTCGCATCCCGTCGGTTCCCTCACCGGGCGTACACCCATCGTAGCTTCCGACCTCGCGCGAGGGGTGTCGCATCGCCGGATGAGGGAGCACGCCCGTCCCGGGAGACACCCCCTCGGTACGGGATCTCGTCGGGCTCGCTCGCCCCTGCCTCCTCCCACATACACCCTCGAGCCCTTCGAGGGGTGCTCCGAGCAGAGTTCGGCGAGCTTCTGCCACGCCACCACCGTGAACCAGTCAGTCTGCTCCCCGACCTCCCCCGAGTCCCCTCGACGGAACCTGCGGCTCACCGCGAGCCGAAAGCTGGTCACGGGCGTGCCCGCGGGTGTGTACCTCATATCCGGCTCCGCTCCCAGGCGCCCGATCAGCATCGCCTTGTTCAGGTCCCTCGCCATCGCTAGTCGTCCTCCTCGGTGTAAGCGTACGGGTCATCGGGCTCGGCTTCCTCGCCCTCGATCTCCCCGAGCCTCGGCTCGAGCCACTCGGCGAGCTCGGGGGCCTCGAGCCTCCACCCGGCCCGGGGGAAGCGCTGAGCGGCGCAAGATCGTCAGGCCTCCTCTGCTGGAGGCTCCACCAGGAGTTGGAGCGGGACTTCGTCGTGCGCTTCCCCCGGGCCGGGGTAGGACCACTCGAAGCCGACCGGGAAGTGGCCGAGCGGCCTCATCGCCTCCCTCGATCACCCACACCCCGAGCTCTCCCCTGGGATAGTCCTCGGGCCGGAAGCCCACGTAGGTCTTGCCGCTCCTCTTGAGCTCCTCAAGCGTCTGCACGATCATCTCCGCGATCCCTCGCCTCACTACCTGCTCCTTTCCGGGTCCATGTGCGCCTCTCGAGAGCTGCCTCGCCGTCGACGGCCTAGAAGGCGGCGAGGGCGTCGGCCTGTGCCTGCAGGATGACGCACTCCCTGAGGTACGCCTCAAGATCGCGCTCCGCCTCGGACAGCGGGAAGCCCAGGCTCCGGCGACTCCCGTGCAGCTTGGCGGCTGCACGCCTCTGGAGCCCGCGCCCGAGCTCCACTCGGTCCCGCACAGCCTCGGGCGAGTACCTGCCCGACTCCAGCCCCGCAAGCAGCTCCTCGAAAGCCGTAGTGTAGCTCTCGACCACATTGTCAGCCTATCTCCTCTCCTGCCGGCCTCAGCTCCTCGAGCTTCTCTCTCACCGCCCCGAGCTCGCTCTCCAGCTCTTTGGGCCTGAGGCCCCGCATCCTACGCCGCTCGAGCCTGCGGGCATACCGGGTGATGAGCCACTGCCTCCGGCCCTCCCGCATCGTCCCGGCCCCTAGTACTCCTCGGGTAGCAGGACGGTCGTGCCGGATCTGTCCGCCTCGGTGATGCCCCAC
>CADDYR010000334.1 GCA_902810765.1 Chloroflexota bacterium | reverse complement strand
GCTCGACCTGCTCCTGCCCGGGCTCAGCGGCATAGAGGTGTTCCAGCGCCTGAGGGAGGGCCTGGACTCGACGCTGCCGATCATAATGCTCACCGCGAAGGACTCGACCGACGACAAGATCGAGGGGCTGGATGCCGGGTCGGACGACTACATCGCCAAGCCCTTCAGCTTCGACGAGCTCCTCGCCCGTATGCGAGCGTCCCTCCGCCGCAGGCAGCCTCAGGCGCGCGAGATGCTGAGGGTGGGCGACCTGACGATCAACACCGCCGCGAGGGAGGTGCTCCGAGGCTCGCGGAACGTGGATCTGACCGCCAGGGAGTACGACCTCCTCGAGTTCCTGGTCCGGCACGCGGGGCAGGTGGTCAGCAAGGAGGCCATCTTCGAGAGGGTGTGGGGCTACACGTTCGACATAGACTCGGACGCGGTGAAGGTTTATATAAGCTACCTGAGATCGAAGCTCACGGCAGCAGGGGAGCCGGACCTGATCCACACCGTTCGAGGCATCGGGTACGTCGTGAAGGAGCCTGCCCCGGCCTGACGCTCGACGTCGGCGGGGCATCCGCTGGGAGGTGAGGGAACTGAACCCGACGAACAGATACTCGCTGTGGTTCGGAGTCGGAGCGATGGTGGCGGTGGGTCTGGGCGTCGCCGCGCTGTGGAGGCGTGTCGCTGGACTGTCCATTGCGCTGGCGAGCGTGCTGGGCGGCGTCCTGATGTGGCAGAAGCTCCGATTCGGCGCGAGCACGGTGCCCACCGTCTGGCAGCTTCGGCAGGCGATCAGCTCGGGAAGGCCCGTGCTCGTGGAGGTGTTCTCCGACACCTGAGGGGCGTCGCTCAGCGCGAGGCCCGTCGTGGACGGGATCGAGAGGGAATACGGCGACGCGCTCAGGGTCGAGCGACTGAACCTGCGCGACTACGTGGGACAGCAGGCTTACCGCGAGCTCCACGCTAGGGGCGTGCCGCTCACGGTGCTGTACGACACAGCCGGACGCGAGGTGTACAGGGCGGAGCGGAAGCTGCCGCGCCCCCGAGAGGTGCGCGAGGCGCTGGCGCGGATGGGTGTGAGGCCGGCCTGACGCTCCGTCCGGCTTCTCAGTCCTCGAGGCCGGGCGGCCTGGAGTGCCAGCCACGGTCCGATGCCTCGTCTTCGGTGACGTTGAGGTGCACCGCGTCGTCCACGCTGGCGATGGCCCCGAATGGCAGGTAGAAGTCGCGCCCGCCGATGCCGAGCACCGTGCCGCGATCCACCTTGACGAAGCCGCCACCCGCGGTGCGCAGCGGCTCGTCGGCCTTCGGCGTCTCGTAGCCCTGGGCGCCAACGAAGCCACCAGTGGAGATCGAAGGGCCACCGATGAACCCCGGGTCCTGCGAGGTCATCCTGACATTCGTGGTGTCGGGCTTGCCGAGGTTCTCCGAGCCCGTCTCCGGCAGAGCCTCGGCCTCGGTGTCGGGCCAGACCTTCGATACGGTTCCCAGGTCCTTGCCCTCGCTGTCGTAGACGCGCATGCCTTCGGTGATGTTCCAGCGGCCCAGGTCCGTGCTGCCTTCTCCGGTCATCATACCCTCCTGTAACGGGCGTTAGCACGCCCGCGTTCTTACCAATGCAAGGACGGTGCCGCGGGGGCACCCGTCCGGCGCTGGGGAATCATCTCATCGTCATTTCGGTCGTGAAGGGGAGAGTGTTGAGGCGACTACTCAAGTGGGGCAGCATAGTCCTGCTGCTCGTCATAGTCATCGGAGGCGCGGCGCTCGCAGTCAGGCTGAACTCGTTCAGCCAGGCGGTGAGCGGCAAGGGGCTCATGACCTCGGAGCTCGGCAGGCGGGCGGGCAACCAGGACAGGTTCAACCTGCTGATAATGGGCTACGGGGGCAAGGGCCACGACGGCGCGTACCTCACCGACTCGATGCTCGTCTACAGCATCCCGCTGAACGGCGGCGACGCGACGCAGCTGAGCATCCCGAGGGACCTGTGGGTCCAGTCGCCCGCCGGCTCCGGTCGGTACATGAAGATCAATGCGGCGTTCGCGACGGCGTACGCTCGCACCGGGAGCGAGCGCAAGGCCGCGGATTCGGCCTCCAGGACGGTGTCGCAGGCGCTCGGGGTGCCAATCAACGGCTGGATGCTCGTGGACTTTGCGGGGTTCAGGGATCTCGTGAACGCGCTCGGCGGGGTGGACGTGGACGTGCAGCGGTCGTTCAGCGCGAAGTATCCGGCAAACGACGATCCCTCGAAGAACTACCACTGGATCCACATCCACTTCAAGAAGGGCGTGCAGCACATGAACGGGGAGGAGGCGATCCGGTACGCTCGCGCCCGGTACTCGACGAACCCGCTCGAGGGCTCGGACTTCGCCCGCGCGGCCAGGCAGCAGAGGCTGGTGTCGGCGATCAAGGCCAAGCTCCTGAGCCCGGCGGGTTGGGTGAGGGTTCCTGCGGTGATCAATGCTGTGCAGCCGCACGTGAAGACCGATTTGTCGGCGTCGGACCTGATGCGCATATTCAGGCACAGAGCGGACGATCAGCACCAGTACGTGCTGAGCAATCAGAACGTGCTCGTGGACGCTCAGTCGTCGGACGGCCAGTACATACTCGTGCCGAGGAACGGCAACTGGGCTTTGGTCAGGAGCTACGTGAGGTCCGCACTGGACGGAAGTCTGACCGCGCAGAGGTAGTCATACCGGGTCCGGGCAATGAGGCTATCGTTCCGAGACCCCTGCCCCACCGCTGTCGTCCTGAGGTCGCCTCAACCCATTGTCATTCTGAGGCCGAAGAATCTGAAGTACAGGGGACAGGTCCTTCGCTGCGCTCAGGATGAACTCCGCGAAGGGCTCGGGATGACAAGGGGCAAGTTGCCCACACGCGGGATCCGTATCAGGCGCTTGGAGGCAAAGACGGGGCCCATCCGGACGAAGTGTTCGGATAGGCCCTTAGCTTGTGCAAGAGGAAGAGGGAGCGCGGCGGCCTACTCTACCGGGTGTGAGCCCAGTACCATCGGCGCTGAGGGGTTTCACTAGGGCCGGGTTCGGGAAGGGACCGGGTGGTTCCCCCTCGCTCGGGCCACGCTCCCC
>CADDYR010000333.1 GCA_902810765.1 Chloroflexota bacterium | reverse complement strand
GTCGCTGGATACTGCTGACGCACGACCGTGTGCGGGGGGATGAGTTCCCGCTCACGCAGGAGTTCCTGTCCGAGATGCTGGGCGTGCGGCGCGCCAGCGTGAACGAGGTGGCCCGCGAGCTTGGGCGGGCCGGGCTGATCACCTACACGAGGGGCCGGATCACCGTTCTCGACCGCGGAGGGCTGGAGAGGGCGACCTGTGAGTGCTACGGCGTGATCCGCAGAGAGCTCGACCGCGTCACGGGCTGAGGCCAGGGAAGGGTGGGGCCGTACGGCTCCAATACGAGGCGGTTCGGATACAGGTGATTCGGAAATCGGGCTATCGCTCTTGCTCGAGCGAACGGAGCCGCTGGATTTCAAGACTCCTGCAGAGCATACGTGGCATCATTGTGGAAGACCGGACTACTATGGCAGCTGGTCCCTACGGACCTTCATAAAGCCGTCCGACACAGCACAGGGGATTCAGTGACCCGCCACAGAGGGGGCTATCATGACAAGAGTCGGCTTCGCGGCTGAGCGGCTCATGCGCGTGGACAGGCCCCGCCGACCCCTGGTACCGTTCGGCTGGGAGCCTATTCGGCACCCGGCTCGCACGTGACGTTTTCTGAGAGGGCCTAGAGATGGTCGCTGTCGACAGCTGGGCGGTTGTGCTGGTCGAAGGGATCAGCGATCTGGTCGCCGTCGAGACGATCGCCGCGCGGCTGGGGCGCGACCTCACGGGCGAGGGTGTGTCCGTCGTGTCCATGGGAGGTGCGCACGCGATCGGACGCTTCCTCGCGATGTTCGGGCCACGAGGGGCGAACCTGAGATTGGCCGGACTCTACGACGTGGGGGAGGAGAGCGTGGTTCGGCGTGCCCTCCAGCACGCCGGGTTCGGCTCGAGCTCCCCGCTGACTCGTGCCGATTTGGAGGCACTCGGGTTCTACGTGTGTGTAGTCGACCTGGAGGACGAGCTGATTCGGGCGCTCGGCGCCGCCGCAGTCGAGGCGGTCATCGCTTCGCAGGGCGAGCTGGGCTCCTTCCGTACCCTACAGAAGCAGGCGGCGTGGCGGGGCCGGAGAGTCGAAGCCCAGCTGCGACGCTTCATGGGAAGCGGCGCCACCCGCAAGATCCGGTATGCGCGCTTGCTGGTCGACGCCCTCGATCCTGCTCGCATCCCCCGCCCCCTCCGCCTCGTGTTGGCTCACGTCCATCCGTCGAGCCGTCCGAGTGCAGGCGACTGATCTGTTCACGCCCCCCCTCGGACTGTCTCTAGTCGCCGGTGTCTCCTGGATTGGCTCGCGCGCTGCTGCCCAGCGCCCCGTGCCTGGTCGCGCCGCAGAACGATGTGATGATATCTCGTCGCACGCCCCTGTCCCGGCGTCGCTCGTCGTAGTGCTCGCTCGGGGGCGAATCGCCCCCCTCAACCGGGTACAGGGGCTCCCCCTCAATTGGCGAGCCGCTCGCCTGTGCCAGCCCATGACCACTCATATCTCGCCTCCCTCACACAGAGCTTTGCTTGCAGAACCGGCTACGTCGGCCGGTAATCCAGTACCGCGACTTCTCCACGGCTGCTGTCCACCTCTTGCGTGCCGCCGGCGATGGCCACCGTCATCCTCCGCTTGTCGGAGACCTCGCGCGACACGACCCTCATGTCCGCCTTGCGCACCCTGTAGATGTCGGGCGTGACCCTTCCCCCTACCAGGCTCTCGCCCAGTCCCCAGCTCGCGTTGATCACGACCTCGTCCTGACGCCCCGTCACGGGGTCGGCGCTGAACGCAACGACGGAGACGTCGGACACGACTAGCTGCTGCACCAGCACGGCCGTGCGCGTCCTTCGCTCGGACAGCCCGAGACAGCGTCGGTAGGCGAGTGCCCGCCGGGAGGAGGCCGAAGCGTAGCAGCTCCTGATGGCCGCCAGGACGTTCTCGGCCCCCTTCACGTTCAGGCAGGTCTGGTGTTGACCGGCGAAGGAGGCGGTGTGGCCGTCCTCCTCGGCGGCCGACGAGCGGACGGCCACGGCCGGGCTCTCCACGCCACAGCGCTCGGCCAGGGCGTGGTAGGCCGCTGCCACCTCCTTCCATAGCCTGGAGGCTGCGTCGCGAGGTGACTTTCGTCGTCCTCCGGATCGAGCGTCGTCACGCAGAAGCCGGGCGGGACGTCGTGGTTGGCAGCGAGGCGGCTCAGGCTCGCGGCCTTGCCGCCCACAAGTGCCGTGTCCTCGCACCCCGGCTCGCCGAGCCACCGGATGAGATCGGTCGGTGATCCTCCTGCTCGTCCGGATATCACGGGCTCGCGTATGATCGCACTACGGGGCACCTCTAGCCTCGCACGGTCGGCCGTATGTTCTGATTGAGCCGGAAAAGGTTGGTCGGGTCGTACTTGTTCTTGAGCGCCACCAGCCGCTCGTAGGTCGCCGGGTTGTAGGCGGAGCGTACCCTCTCCTGCCCCTCGTCGCCGAGGAAGTTGACATAGACCCGACCCGTCGAGTACGGCTGCATCGCCGTCCAGAGCTCCCGAGCCCACTCTACGTGCCGCTCGCCGCCAGCGTCCGTGCCCGGCCAGCCGGCGATGCAGCCGTAGCCGTAGGCGGAGTCACGGTTGCCCATCGCCGTGGCGTCCTCCGGACGACGACAGACCGCACCGCCCAGCTGATACAGGAGTACCTGCGAGAGCGGGGAGGTCGCCCGGAACCCGTGAGCCGCCAGCGTGTCGATGGCACCGTCGTCCAGCGCGGCCAGGTAGCCGGCCTTCTCGTAGTAATGCAGTCCTGCCGGGACCGACGGATCAATCATCCGCTGGAGCTGCACGTACGGTATCGGGCCAATGGTATCTACCAGGGGCGGGCCGAACCTCCGCAGGGGCGCCACCGCCTCCTCGCCCTCCCGCAGGTCCCCGCTGTGGCAGACCGCCAGCCCGACCACCGACACCCCGCGCAGGGGCTCTGGGATGAAGGGCGCGGGCGGTGCGGTCAGGAAGAGCGCGTAGGTCATCAGCTCGTCGGGAGCCCGCGAGGTGAACTCCCGGTAGAAGCGCAGCACGTCGGTCGCCATTTCGGCGGGATACAGCGCCAGCCCGCCGATCACCAGCGGTCCGACCTCCTGAAGC
>CADDYR010000332.1 GCA_902810765.1 Chloroflexota bacterium | reverse complement strand
GGTCCGGACCGGCGAGGCGACCCTGCCCGGCCTGCTGGCCGTGCCCGAGGGCGCGAGGGGGCTCGTGGTGTTCGCCCACGGCAGCGGGAGCGGTCGCTTCAGTCCGCGCAACGCTCTCGTCGCGTGCGCCCTCAACGACGCGGCCCTCGCCACCCTGCTGATGGACCTGCTCACGCCGAGCGAGGAGGATCTGGACCTGCGCACCAGGCAGCTGCGGTTCGACATCGGGCTTCTCGGAGAGCGCGTGACGCTGACGCTCGACTGGGCGGCCGCACAGGAGGAGCTCTCCAGGCTGCCGATGGGCGTGTTCGGAGCAAGCACCGGTGCCGCCGCGGCGTTGGTCGCGGGCGCGGAGCGACCGTCCCTGGTCCGCGCGGTCGTGTCGAGGGGAGGCAGGCCCGACCTGGCCGGATGGGCGCTGCCGAAGGTCGAGGCCCCGACGCTGCTGATCGTGGGGGAGCTCGACACCCCGGTGATCGCGCTGAACCGGGAAGCTTACGAGCGGATGCCGGGGGTGAAGCGGATGGAGATAGTGCCCGGCGCGACCCACCTGTTCGAGGAGCCCGGCAAGCTCGAGGTGGTCGCCGAGCTCGCCAGGGACTGGTTCGAGAGGCACCTGAGCCGCGCAGGCTAGGGGGCCGTCAGAGTGCGCTCGCGGGGAAGACGTGCTCCAGGCGGAAGCGGATGGGCCTGAAGGTGCCGTCCCGCTGCCTGAGCGGGCGCGCGACGGCGTCCACGCACCCCATCCGCAGCAGGGTGTCGTACAGCTCGGGCCGCCCGAAGGCGACCATCTCCACGAACGGATAGCCGGCGGAGGGGATCCTGAAGCTCAGGTGGTCGCCCTGCCGGCCGAACCGGCGCAGCTCCCTCACGCGCAGGCTTCGGAAGGCGAAGACCGGCTCCTCGTTCGATGCCCCGAACGGTGCGAGCTCCGCGAGCGCCGCGGACAGCTCGGGGCCGAGGTCAGCGGGCTCGAGCTCCGTGTCCACCTCGAGCACGGCCTCCCGGCGGCAGCCCGCGAACACCTCGTTCAGGTGTCGCTGCACATCATCGAGGCCGTCGAGGGTCGTCGTGAAGGCGGCGGCCTGCGCGTGCCCGCCGTACCCGCTGAGCAGATGGGAGCATCCCTCGAGCGCCCGCACGATATCTAGGCCAGGTATGGAGCGGACGGAGGCGCGCACGGCCCCTTCGTACAGCGTGGCGGCGATGACGGGGGTGGAGTGTATGCGCGACAGCCGTCCGGCCACGATGCCCAGGAGAGCGGGCGACCAGTCCTCGGAGTACACCGTGAGCACGTTGTGCGAGGCGGCGGACTCGGTGCCGAGCATCTCCATCGCGGTCTCGATCATCCGCTCGGTGACGTCGCGGCGGTGGCTGTTCAGCTCCTCGAGCTCTCGCGCGAGCCTCGTTGCCTCGAGCAGGTCCGAGCACATCAGGAGGTCGCACGCCGTGCGCGCGTGCTTCATGCGGCCTGCGGCGTTCAGGCGGGGCCCTATCCTGAATCCCAGGTCGGACTCCGTGACGGTGCAGCCGTCCAGCCCGGCACAGGAGATGAGGGCGGCGACGCCCGGCAGCGGCCTGCGGTTGATCACGGCGAGCCCCGCCTTCAGCAGCGCCCGGTTCTCTCCCAGGAGCGGGCCGACGTCCGCGACCGTGCCGACCGCCGCGAGCTGTACCAGGTCGGCCGCCGCGACCTTAGCGCCGTTGCCCATCCGGTAGGCCACCGCGCGCAGCAGCGCGTACGCCACCCCCGCGCCCGTCAGCTCCCGGAACGGGTACCGGCAGTCCTCGCGGCTCGGGTTCACCACGGCGACCGCGCTCGGGAGGCGGGCGGGCACAGAGTGGTGGTCGCTGATCACCACGTCCATCCCGAGCTCCCTCGCCAGCTCGACCTCCTCGACGTCGGAAGTGCCGCAGTCCGCGGTGATGACGAGGGTGGCGCCCCCATCCGCGATCTCCCGGAGCGCGGATGGGTTCATCCCAAACCCCTCCTTGACCCGGTGGGGGATGTAGTAGCAGACGTCCGCCCCCATCTGCCGGAGGCCCCGCGCGAGGATCGCGGTCGCGGTGACCCCGTCCGCATCGTAGTCCCCGAACACGCATATCTTCTCGCCGTCGCGCACCGCGCGCTCGATGCGCTCTGTCGCGGCGTCCGCGTCGGGCAGGGTCGCGGGGTCCCCGAGCAGCCGCGCGAGGTGCCTCTGGGGTCGTGGGTCGAGGAACAGGTCGCGCTCGGGGCCGGGACCGACACCCCTGAGGAGCAGGAGGCGCTCCCGGATCGGCAGGCCGCGGGGCAGCGCCTCGTCCCGCGCGCGCCAATGGGTCAGGTGCGCTCCGTATCTGTCCTCCAGCGCGGTCATGTCTACGATGCTAGCAGAGGCGTGGTACGGGTGCAACGAGCCTCGTCTGCTAGAATCGAAGCGATCGTAAGGAAGCACAGGGTTTGCGATATGCCTACGGTAGTGGTTGCGATGAGCGGCGGGGTGGACAGCTCGGTCGCCGCCGCGATGCTCAAGGATCAGGGGTACGACGTCATCGGGGTGCACCTGAGGCTGTACTCGAAGGCGAACGAGGGGGCGTTCAGGCTGAACAAGCAGTGCTGCACCCTCGATGCCCAGCGGGACGTGCAGGCGGTGTGCGCCCGGATAGGCGCGCCGTTCTACGCCCTCAACATGGAGCGGGAGTTCGCCCACGACGTCGTGGACTACTTCGTCGGGGAGTACCTGCGCGGCCGCACACCGAACCCGTGTGTGGCCTGCAACGCGCACATCAAGTTCAGGCACCTGTTCGAGCGTGCGATGGCGCTCGGGGCGGACTACATCGCCACAGGGCACTACGCCCGCGTGCGAGGCGAGGGCGGGCGCTACCGCCTGCTGGCGGGCGTGGACGCCTCGAAGGACCAGAGCTACGCGCTGTACATGCTCACCCAGCGCGAGCTGTCGCGCACCCTGCTCCCGATCGGAGAGCAGACGAAGGCTGAGACCCGTGCGCTGGCCGAGAGGTACGGGCTGGTGACGGCGAGGAAGCCCGAGAGCCAGGACATCTGCTTCATCCCGGGCGGCGACTACCGTGAGTTCGTGCGCGCCCGCGCGCCCGAGGCCGCCCATCCCGGCCCGATCAGGGACACCTCCGGTCGGGTGGTCGG
>CADDYR010000331.1 GCA_902810765.1 Chloroflexota bacterium | reverse complement strand
ACTGTGACGGACATCGGCCTCGAGCGCATCATCCGCGCCGTGGACTTCGACGGACGTCACGGCCGCATCGCCCACGACACCCTCACCAGCCTCTGCCCTGACCCCGACACGATCACCTATCGCCAGGAGGTGCTCCTCGACCTGCTGGAGCACCCCGACCTGCTGAGGGAGCTCGAGCGCCTCCTCCCCGCCCTCTCAGAGCTCTGCAAACCAGGGCCGAGGTGGGCGGACGAGTCGCCGCTCGTCGTCCTGATGATGCGGCTCGGTGAGCTGGACAAGTACGTGGAGGCGGTGGACTCTCTGAGCGCCGTGCTCTCCCCCGAGCTCGAGCTCAGGTCGCGGGGGCTCGTGGCGCTCAGAGAGTACGCGCGCCGGCTGGCGTCGGACCCCACGACCTCTTCGCTGCGCGAGGAGCTGCCGCGGCTTCACGAGCTCACCGCGGAGACGAACAGCGTGACGGTCGGGCTCAACCTCGGCCCCGACCTGCGGCCCGAGTCGGCGACGATAGTGCAGCTCAACTCCTACAAGTTCGAGGGGCCCCGCACGCTCCTCGGCCGCCTGCTCGGGCTCCACGACGGGGATTCCTCACACGGCATGACCCCTCTGGCGTCGCCGGGGCAGTCGCCGCTCGGGCGCCAGAGCCAGCTGTACCGCGACCTGGAGGGCCTGTTCGAGAAGGCCACGCAGCCCCTCGCGGAGGCCCTCGCGCGCTATCGGGACGTGAACGCGTCCCCGCTGGCGGAGCTCGAGGGCGAGCTCGCGTTCTTCGTGGGCGCGTGCAGGCTGATGCAGCGGCTTCGGGAGGGCGGGGTCGAGCTGTGCCGCCCAGAGGTCGCGCCCGTCGAGGAGCGCGCCCTCGAGGTGCACGACCTGGTGAACGTGGCCCTCGCACTGCAGATGTGCTCGGAGGGGCAGGACGCCAGGGTGAGGTGCGAGGGGCTCGTCCGCAACGACACCTGGTTCGACTCCGAGCGTCGCCTCGTGGTCGTCACGGGCCCGAACAGGGGAGGCAAGACCACCTACTGCAGGGCGCTGGGACAGGTCCAGGTGCTCTTCCAGTGCGGCCTGCTTGTGCCGGGAACGCGCGCCCGGATCAGTCCCGTGGACGGCATCTGGACACACTTCCCGGCGGAGGAGAACGACGAGCAGGGGGCGGGGCGCCTCGACGCCGAGGCCGGCCGCTTCAAGCGGATCTTCGCCGAGGCCGGCCCCGAATCGCTCCTGCTCCTCAACGAGCCGTTCACGAGCACCTCCGAGCGGGAGGCTCTGGAGATAGCCACCGACGTGCTGAAGGGACTGGAGCTGCTGGGCGCGAGGTGCGTGTTCGTGACGCACCTGCACGACCTCGCCAGGATCGTCGCCGACGGGCGCGATGGGGATGAGTGGCGCCACGCGCTCAGCCTCGCAGTGCAGACGACGCAGGACGGCGGCGAGGTCCGGAGCACGTTCCGCATCCTGCCCGGAGCGCCGTCCGGAGTCTCGTACGCGAGCGAGATCGCCCGGCAGCACGGACTCACCTACGAGCAGATCCGCGGGCTCCTGCACGACCGGCGCGAGGGCGATGGCTAACGCCCCTCCGCCCCCCGGGGTATATGATGGGAGCCGTGGAGTGACGAAGGAGTTGGCGAACCGACGATGCAGCACGTGAAGGACACCAGGCTCGAGCGGGACTCGATGGGCGAGCTCGGGGTGCCGGCCAACGCTTACTACGGCGCGCAGACTCAGCGCGCCGTTCGGAACTTCCCGATCAGCGACCTGAGGCTTCAGAGGCCGTTCATCCGCGCCCTCGGGCAGATCAAGCTCGCGGCAGCGCAGGTGAACTCGGAGCTGGGACTGCTCGACTCCACCCTCGCGGAAGCCATACAGCGGGCGGCGGAGGAGGTCGTGGAGGGAAGGCTCGACGACCAGTTCGTCGTGGACGTGTTTCAGACCGGCTCGGGCACGTCCACGAACATGAACGCGAACGAGGTCATATCGAACCGGGCCATAGAGCTGTTGGGAGGGCAGCTCGGCTCCCGCAGCCCGGTCCACCCGAACGACCACGTCAACCTCGGCCAGAGCTCGAACGATGTGATCCCGACCGCGATTCACCTCGCGCTGCTCTCCGTGATCCACGAGGAGCTCGAGCCCGCGCTGGAAGAGCTCGGGCTCGAGCTCGGGGCGAAGGCACGCGAGCTGATGCCCGTGGTGAAGACGGGCCGGACGCACCTCCAGGACGCCACCCCGATCAGGCTCGGCCAGGAGTTCGAGGGGTATGCGGGACAGGTCGAGCGGGGCCTGCGGAGGCTCGGGTACGCGAAGCGGGAGCTCTCGGAGGTCGCGCTCGGGGGCACCGCCGTGGGCACGGGCGTCAACACGCACCGCGAGTTCGCGCGAAGGGTGTGCCGGCGCCTGAGCGAGATGAACGGGTTCGAGGTCCGCGAGACGGACAACCACTTCCAGGCTCAGAGCACGCTGGACGCGGCCGTGCTCGCGAGCGGGGTGCTGCGCACGATCGCGGTGAGCCTGACGAAGATCGCGAACGACGTGCGCTGGCTCGGGTCCGGCCCCCGCGCGGGCATCGGGGAGATCGCCCTGCCGGAGGTCCAGCCGGGCAGCTCGATAATGCCCGGGAAGGTGAACCCGGTGATCGCCGAGTCGCTCCTGATGGTGTGCGCGCAGGTGATCGGCAACGACGCGACGGTGGTGGTCGCGGGCCAGAACGGGAACTTCGAGCTGAACACGATGATGCCGGTGGCAGCGTACAACCTCCTGCAGTCCGCCTCGCTCCTCGCTGCCGGGGCCCGGAACTTCGCCGTACAGTGCGTTCGGGGCATCACGGCCACGGAGCAGGGGCCGCGGATGGTCGAGCGTGGGCTCGCGATATGCACCGCGCTCGCCCCGGTGATCGGGTACGACGCTGCGGCGAGCATCTCGAAGGAGGCTTTCAGGACAGGCAGGACGATCCGCGAGGTGGCGCGCGAGATGACCGACCTGTCGGACGAGGAGCTCGACCGGATACTCGACCCGGAGGCCATGACCCGTCCGAGCGATACCGACTCGGGGTGACGAGCCCGCCATACCGAGCCCCCACCCCACCCGTCATCCTGAGCGAAGGATCTGCAAGGGAGGACGCGGCAAAGCCTCCCGGACAGATTCTTCGGCCCTTCGGGCCTCAGAATGACAGTCAGTAGAGG
>CADDYR010000330.1 GCA_902810765.1 Chloroflexota bacterium | reverse complement strand
ACCTCCCTCCGGGCGCGGTCCAGGCCGGCGTGCGCGATGGTGGACGCCGCGTCCAGGTCGCCCTGGTGCACGGCCTGCATGATCCTGAGCGCGTTCAGCCAGCCGTAGCCGGAGATCATCTCGCGCGACGCCTCGATCGCGTGCAGGTGCAGATGGGTGTACAGGCGGTAGCCCGACGGCCCGCGCTCCGCGGGCGGCAGGAAGCCGTGCTCCTCGTACCGTCGCACCGACTGCGCGCTCATCCCGACGGCCCGTGCCAGGTCCACGGGCCTCAGCTCGCCACCAACTCTCATATCCAACTCTCGACTGCAATGGGATGCTTCATCGCGACCTGCCCGGCTCACGACGGCCGGAACCTTTCCACCTTGCATCAGAGTTATACATTGGACCTGTGGGATCGCGAAAGTCGGGGAGGGCTGTACGTGAGCGCAATATCGGTGCGGGACCTCAGCATGACCTACAGAGCGCCGGTGAGGGAAGGGGGGCTTCGGGCGGCGGTCGCCTCCCTCGTCCGCCGCAGGTATCGCGAGATCAGGGCCGTGCGGGAGATCTCGTTCGAGGTGGGGCCGGGAGAGGTCGTGGGCTTCATCGGCCCGAACGGCGCGGGCAAGACCACGACGCTCAAGATGCTCTCCGGAATCCTGCACCCGACGGACGGGGAGGCGAGGGTGCTGGGCTTCGTGCCCTGGAGACGGGAGCGGGAGTACCTCAGGCGCATAGCGATGATCCGCGGCAGTCAGCCGATAGGCGGCCCTCCGGAGCTCACGGTAATGGACTCGCTCCGGTTCCAGCAATTGATCTACGAGGTGCAGGATGAGGAGTTCAAGAGGAACCTCTCGGAGCTCGACGAGATGCTCGACCTGGGGTCCCTGCTCGAGAGGCAGATCAGGGCGCTCAGCCTGGGGGAGCGGATGCGCTCTGGCCTCGCGCTCGCGCTCGTGTACCGCCCCCGCGTGCTCTTTCTCGACGAGCCCACGATCGGGCTCGACGTGAGCGCGGTGCAGATGATCCGCTCGTTCGTCGCGACCTACAGCCGTGAGACGGAGGCGACCGTGCTCCTCACCAGCCACTACATGGCGGACGTCGAGACGCTGTGCAGGCGCATCGTACTGATAGACCACGGATGTATCGCCTACGACGGCGACCTCATGGGACTCTCAGCCACCCTCTCGCCGTACAAGCTCGTGAGGGTCGCCGTCTCGGACGGGGCGTGTGGGGACTGGAGCCGCTACGGCGAGGTGGTGGAGAGCGAGCCGGGCCGCGTGTCGCTGCGCGTCGGCCGGCAGGATGTGCCTGCGGTGACCGCCCGGGTACTCGCCGAGCTGTCGGTCGTGGACCTAGCGGTCGAGGAGCCGCCACTCGAGAGCGTGATGGACAGAGTGTACAGGGAGGGAGTGGCGTGAGACGACTGATGCGCCTGCTGTCTGCCTACGTCTGGCGCCAGTTCCTCGAGGTGATGGCCTGGAGGGAGTTCGTCGTCACACTCACGATCAACCAGGCGATCACGCCCCTCCTGGGGCTCGCGGTGTGGTCCGCCGCTCTGCCGGGGCGGTCCGGCATCTCCACGTACTACGTCGCGCTGCTCGTGGTACAGCTAATGACCGTCTCCTACGAGCACCACACGCTCTCGAACGGCATCTACGCTGGCGAGTTCAGCAACGATCTCCTGAAGCCGCACGCGACGGTGCTGCCGACCCTCGGGATGAACGTGGCGATGCGCATCTGGCACCTGCTCGTGGGGATACCTCTGATCGCCGCGCTCGTGCTGGTCGTGGGCGTGTCGCTGGACGCCAGGCACTCGCTGCTCGCGGTGCCCGCGCTCGTGCTCGCGGCGGCGCTGAGGTTCGTGTTCACGTACGCCCTCGCGCTCTCGGCGCTCTGGACGCAGCAGGCTCACTGGGTCGTGGGCTTCGGCGAGACGCTGATCTTCCTCCTCGGTGGCTCCGCGGCGCCGATCACGCTGTTCCCCGAGGGCGTCCGCCCGCTCGGCGCGGCGCTGCCCTTCAGGGCGATGCTGGGCTTCCCGGCGGAGATCGCCTCCGGCAGCCTGAGCGGGGCGGAGGTGCTCGCGGGGTACGGTTGGCAGGTGCTGTGGCTGGGGGCGCTGACGGCGACGGCGGCGGTCGTGTGGCGCTCGGGCGTTCGCAGGTACACGGCGGTGGGAGGCTAGCGGTGAGGCTGCTCAGGTTGTTCGGCGCGACCTTCTCGATCTCGCTCAGGAGGCAGCTCGCGTTCAGAGCGGACCTCGCGTTCCAGGCGCTCACCACGGTCATCGGTGTGGCCTCGGGACTCGCAGCGCTCGGGATCGTGTACACCCAGACGCGCTCGCTCGGCGGCTGGGGTCTGGGCGAGGCGGTGGTGCTGCTCGGCACGTACCAGATCGTGAGTGGGGTGCTCGCCACCTTCATCGAGCCGAACGTGGTGTGGTTCGCTGGGCAGGTGACGAGCGGCAAGCTGGACGACGTGCTGCTGAAGCCAGTGCCGAGCATCTTCCTCGCGAGCCTGGGGAGCTGCGCACCGCTCGGGCTCACGCAGGTGGCGATGGGGCTGGCGGTGGTCGGGGCCGGGCTTCGGGAGATGGACGCGATCCCCAGGGCATATAACCTGTTCGGGTGGCTGGTGATGCTCTCGGCGGGGATCGCGATCACCTGGGCGTCGAGGGTGCTGCTCGCGAGCCTGGCGTTCTGGGCCCCGGCGATGGAGCTCGACGTGGTGTACGGGGCGGTGTGGCAGTTCGGCCGGTACCCGGTGAGCGTGTACCCTCAGCCCGTGCGCTTCGCGCTCACCTGGGTGCTGCCCGTCGCGTTCGTCTCGACTCTGCCCGCGCAGGCTCTCGTCCGAGGGGTGGGGCCCGCGCTCCTCCTGCTCGGAACCGCGATCGGCGCCGCCTCGCTGCTGGTGGTGCAGCTCGTGTGGAGCGCCGGGCTCAGGCGCTACACGAGCGCGACGAGCTAGCTGCTGTCCAGCCTGGGCACGGGGTTTGCGTCTTGTAAAGCGATGTGAGTAGGGCCCGGGGACCTGGTGTGCATCGGGTAGCCCGCCCCCAGCAGACAGGAGGTCGAGTATGGCCGAGCAGACGTGTCCGAACTGCGGCATGCCGAAGAGCGAGTGGCAGGGCGACGGCGGTGAGGGTTACACCAAGGATGGCGTGACCTACTGCTGCCGGGGCTGTGCCGAGGGCACCGGCTGCACCTGCGGCCAGTCCTAGCCCGCCACCCTTTCCGCCTGCGGGGCAGGAGTCTCCCGCCCGGCTCCTGCCCCAACCCCTC
>CADDYR010000329.1 GCA_902810765.1 Chloroflexota bacterium | reverse complement strand
ATCTGGGAGAGCGCCACGTCCGGGGCCTGGAAGACGAAGAACAGGATCGCGAGCAGCAGCCCGTAGCCGCTCACGACTATGGACTTGCGCAGGGGCTCGCGCGTGGTCACCACGAGAAGCCCTCCACCCGCCACGAGCAGCAGTGCGACTACCTGGAGCACGGTCATCGCTCATCTCCTCCCCCGGGCACGTCCCGGCTGCCGCGCAGTCTCGTCGCCCTCGCCGTCGCGTGGGTCACGACCGGCCCCGTGACCAGGAGCACCGCTGCGACGAGCAGGGCCTTGATTCCCGCCTGCCCGAGGCCGAAGTACGCGACGGTCGCGAGTGCTATGCAGACGGGCCCGAGGCTCGTCGCGGGTCCGAGATAGTGGAGCCGGTCGTAGGTGTCGCGCGCAACGATAAGGCCGATGCAGCTCAGGAGGACGGCGAGCACTCCGATGAGGAGGAGGACGTCCCCGATCGCGGCGCGCCACATCAGATCCACCTCTCGAGGAAGCGCACGAACACGAGCGCGCCCGCGAAAGACAGCGCCGCCAGGACGAGGGCCAGGTCGTAGAACGGCGGGCGGTCGAAGGAGGCGGCGAGCAGGAGCAGGGTCAGCATCGTGAGGACTCCGGCCATCTCCAGCGCCACGACCGCGTCCAGCACGCTGCCGCGTCGCGCCAGCAGGCCGCACGGCACGAAGCCGAGCAGCAGCGCGGCCGCGGCGATCATCCAGGCGCTCACTCGACCCTCACGATCGCCCGCTCGGGCGCGCCGGAGAACCGCGGCACGAGCTGGTGCACGAGCGCCTCGCTCGAGTCCGTGTCGAGGTCGACCACGTACGTGTTGGGCGGAAGGGACGACAGGGTGATGACGAGAGCCCGGGCGGCCGCCGACCGTGGTTCTTCTCCACCTGCCTCATATGGCACGCGGCGAAACTCCCCGCGCACCCTCCGTACGCGCAGGAGGTGGAGGACCAGCGCCCACAGGACGAGGACGCAGTCCCTCAGGATCAGGAGGGGCATCGGCAGCAGGTGCGTTGCCCAGCGCGGATCGGGCTCGAAGCGCCCCGTACTGCGGCGGCGCACGACCTCGGCCGCCAGGGTGGCGATGGCAGCCGCTGCGGCGCCAACACCCACCTGAATCCCGTCCAGCGAATCGGTCAGGAGGAGCCAGATCACGAACAGCGAGGTCCACCACCCGAGGACGAAAGCGAGCCGGCGTTTCATGGTCCTCTCACGAGCCGTGCGTTCGGGCCACGGACGTGCCCGGGTCCGTGTGATATAGTTTAGAGCCTCCGCATACCACTGACAACCACGCACGTTCGCGGGGGCAACCGACCCTGGGAGACTGGAAGAGCGGACTATGACGACGAGCCTCGCTGCCGACTGGCCGCTCGGCCCGGCGGAACGAGGGATGAGCTTCCTCGCCGCGGGCTCTGTGGGCGGCAACGTGTTCGTGGGAGCGCTGACCCTCCTGCTCGCGCTCGGTTTCTTCGTGCAGAGCGTCAGGCTCTTCTTCCGCGTGCGCGAGAGCGACAGGTGGCCGGGCACGGAGGGCGTCGTCACCTCGGCGGACATCGAGCACGAGCCGAGGCGGCCGCTCGGCATGGAGTTCTTTCCGAGGATCACCTTCGAGTACGAGGTCGAGGGCCGCAGGTACACCGGCAGGAGGTGGCGGCGGGGAGCGACGGGCTTCCAGCACCAGGAGGACGCCAAGCAGGTGCTCGCCCGCTACCCGGTGGGTGCGCGCGTCACTGTGTACTACTCGCCCGCGGACCCCGAGCGCTCGCTGCTCGAGCGCGGGCTCGCGGGCAGGGCGGTGGTCTGGTACAACGTGATCCTCGGCGTCGTCGCGCTGCTCCTCGGGATCTGGATGGTCACGAGCTGATGCCGCGAGCGGAGAGGACGTGAGGTTGCTGACCCGGCGCATCATACCCTGTATGGATGTCCGTGACGGCCGCGTGGTGAAGAACTACCAATACTTCACCGCGCTGCCCGACGCCGGCGACCCGGTCGAACTCGCCCGGAGGTACAACGAGCAGGGCGCGGATGAGCTGGCATACCTCGATATAACCGCGTCGGTCGAGGGTCGGAAGCTGCTCCTGGATCTGGTGGAGCGGACGGCCGACGAGCTGTTCATCCCGCTCACCGTGGCGGGCGGGATACGCTCGGTGGAGGACATGCAGGCGGTGCTGCACGCGGGCGCCGACAAGATCGCGATCAACTCCTCCGCGGCGCTCGACCCCGATCTGATCGCCCGCGGGGCGGAGCGGTTCGGGAGCCAGTGCGTCGTCGTCGCGATAGACGCCAGGCGGGAGGACGGCGACTGGTGGGTTTACGTCCGGGGCGGGCGCACTCCGACGGGGCGCCGCGCGGTCGAGTGGGCGATGGAGGCGGAGCGACGCGGCGCGGGCGAGCTGCTCGTGACGAGCATTGATCGCGACGGCACGGGGGAGGGCTACGACCTCGAGCTGCTGCACAGTATATGCTCGAGCGTCGGCATCCCGGTGATCGCCTCCGGCGGCGCCGCCACCCCGGCCCACTTCCTTGAGGCGGTGACCCGGGGCATGGCGGACGCCGTGCTCGCCGCCTCGATGTTCCACTACGGACGCTACACGGTTCGAGAGGCCAAGGAATGGATGAGGGCGCACGACGTGCCGGTGAGACTTTGAGCCTGGCGGAGGAGCTCAGGTTCGGGCAGGACGACCTCCTGCCGGTCGCGGTGCAGGACGCCGACTCGCTCGAGGTGCTGATGCTGGCGTTCGTGGACCGCGAGGCCCTCGAGCGCACCCTCGAGACCGGCTTGGTGCACCTGTGGAGCCGGACGCGGCGGGCGCTGTGGCTGAAGGGCGAGACGTCCGGCAGGCTCCTGCGGGTGAGGGAGCTCAGGCCCAACTGCGAGCTGAGCTCGCTGCTCGTGCTCGTCGAGCAGGCGCTGCCCGGCGCCTGCCACACGGGCCACTCGAGCTGCTTCTACCGGGGGTATCGGGGCGGTCGGCTCACCGAGCTCTCCCCGCAAGTGTTCGATCCGAACGAGGTGTACGAGGACGAGCGGGCGAGCCCGCTCGAGGAGCTGATCGGCGCGTACGCGTGGGTCCGAGATCAGGGGCGCATAGAAGTGTCCGGCACCTGGCGCGCGCTTCGGGGTCCGGGACCCGAGCCGCTCACGCGGGCCTTGGAGGAGTGGGACGAGCTCCTGGGCGTGCTCGAGGGCACGCACTCGCACGAGGGCTTCGAGGAGGACGCCTGGCTCGAGGCGTATCAGGTGCTGTACTGGACCTGCCTGCACCAGGTGGGCGAGGGGCTCGAGTCGGCGGCCGCCCTCGCCCACCTGGTGCAGGC
>CADDYR010000328.1 GCA_902810765.1 Chloroflexota bacterium | reverse complement strand
CCAGCGCTCGGGGAGCACGTCCTGCGCCTCGTTGCACACGAGCAGCAGCGAGGCGGTCTCGCCCCTCGCGCCCGCCCCGGGAGCCGCCGAGAGGAAGACGCACCGCGCCCTGCCGACCCTCACGGCGCTGCCTTCCGCGAGCACGAGCCCGCGCGTGAGCGGGTTGTCGAGCCGTGCGAGCAGCCGCGAGCGGGAGATCATCCCCTGCGGCCTGAGCGTGGGCGAGACCACGACGACCGAGCCGCCGCGCAGCCGGTACAGCGCGAGCAGATGCGCGAGCGTCTGGGCGAGCATCTCGTCCTTGCCCGACTGCCTGCTGAACACCACCGCGAGCTGCTCGCCCCCGCCCCGGCGCACCGCCTCGACTATCGCCCGCGCGGCCTCGAGCTGATACGCTCTCATCCGGTAGCGGGGCAGGAGCGCGCGGCTGAACGCTCCGGGGTCGGAGTGCACCGCGCGGAGCGCCCTCAGTGCCCGGTCATCCGCAGCAGCACCTCCAGCAGCACCGTGCCCGCGAAGCTCCACAGCAGCGCGTTCACCCTTCCCTTGATCTCGTCCACGTCGCTCTGCAGGCATTCGAGCGACTTCCGGGTGACGAGCCCGTACACGCAGCACGGGGTCTCGTCCACGGGCTCCTTCTCGGGCGGCTTCCTGCCGCTCAGCCTTCGCCGCAGGCGCTCCTGCGCCCTGAGCTCCACCACCTGTTGGGTCTGAGCATCCATGGGTCGTGCCTCCGAACGCAGCCGAGGCTGCCAGACTGGTCTTGGTAGTTCCTGCCGATACTGCGGTCATCCTGAATCCCCTACCCTTGTCATCCTGAGCCCCTTCGCGGAGTTCATCCTGAGCGCAGCGAAGGGGTAAACTCGGAGAAGGATCTTGAAGGGGAACGCCCCAAAGGGCCGGGCAGATTCTTCGGCCTGCGGCCTCAGAATGACAGCGGGTGGGGTGACCGTCGCCTCAGAGTGACAGGCAAGGGTCGGCCTCTGAACGACGGGGAGCGGCGGCCTCAGGACGACGGCCAGCACATCCTCCGCACTTGCGGGCGAGGAGAGAGCCTTTGGAACGCGAAGCCTGTCCCGGCTGCGGGCTCGCGCGGGGATGGGTCGAGCGCGCGCTCGACCCGCTCCGTATCGCGGGGGCAGTTAGCCCTCGTCGCCCAGCCCCAGCTCGGCGAGCACCCGGTCGGCGGCGTCGAGCAGGCTCTCGGCCGCGCCGCCGCTGATCTGATGCCTCACGCGTATCGCGCGGACGATGGATTCGACGGCGCGCAGCACGAGCTCCGGCCTCTCCTCGGCGAGGCCGCTGGAGAGCAGGCGCATCAGGGCGACCCGCGCGGCGCCGATCTCGGCGTCCACTCCGGTCGCGGCGTCCGTGAGGGCCTTCTTCTCCTCGGCCGTGAAATACCTGTCGTAGGGGCCGGGGTCCAAGCTGCCTCCTTCGAACAAATGTTCTAACACTCCCTCTCACCATGTTAAGCCGTCCTGAACGGGCCGATCTGCACACCAAGGTGTCAGCAGCGATGAGGATCGAGCAATGAGTGCTGAAAGGAGCAGTCTTCCTTATGGGAATCGGAGGGCGTACACTGGCCGCTCAGAGAGGATCAGCAGTTTTGAGCCTGACTGGTAGAGCGTCTGATGATAGATCCGAAGCACGACTGTAGCGCTATAACGAGACCGGAGATCAGCCTGGGTGAGCAGGCGCTGTTCACAGACTGTGTCGGCCTGCCCATTCTCCTGAGTGCCATTGCTCTGCCGGATGTCATCTGGTTCTCCACGGTTGTCGGGGAGCACGATGACGAGACGCGAATCATCGCTACCGGCTCGCGGCAGATACCTTCCGAGGTGTCGAGCTCATTGCCGAGAGCGGGCGCAGTCGGAAAGTTCATTGGCGACCGACACTCGATCACTGAGTACGAGCTTACGGAGGAAGTGGCCAGCCGGTTCGGCATCCACGACCTCGTCAATTTGGAGATTACCGATTTCAGAGCCGAACGGGCCTGGCTCGTTGCGTCCCACGATGAGCATTGGAGCGTGGTATATCCGATCTCCGAAGTCCAGCTCCATCGAATCCTGCGAGGTGTGCTGGGACAGATTGGCTTTGCTATCGGCAGAGAGATAGTACCCGAAGATGGAGTCGTGGAAGCGCTTGCAGACCTGCTGCGATCCAACACGACGATACGACTCGAGGCCAGGGGCGCCGCACGAGCCGAAGGCATCCCCATTGAGATCGGGGTGGTACCACCTGCCGAACGCTGGGGCTGGCTGCAGCGAGCCAGGAAGAAGCTCGGCATATGGCAGTTCGTGTCCGTCGGATGCATCCTCACGACGGGTAGCACCAGCAGCATTAAGCTCAAGATGTGAGTGTGAGTGCTTCACCGCTATGTAACTGTTCAAGGAGGAAGCAGGAGTGGCAGTGTGCGAGGCGTGTGGCCAGGAGATGACCACCGCGCAGTCGTGCAACGTGACCACCTTGGGCATAGAGGGCACAGAGTACAGGCTCATTCCGTATGGGGAGGAGACTCGTTTCGGCCAATCTCCTTCTGAGCCGCGTTGTCACGACTGCGGAGTAGCGATTGGAGGCTTTCACCATCCGGGTTGCGATATGGCGGAGTGTCCGCGGTGTCACGGTCAGTTGTTGTCGTGTGACTGCCTCATAGAAGGTGAAGAGGATGATGAAGACACGGACTGATCGTGTAGAGGGGGGTGGATGAACCCGGAGCTGAAGAGGCTGTACGACGAGGATCAGCGGGACCGCGAGGCTCCGACCGAGGGGATGGCGGAGCGCGACCGCGCACGACGCCAGCGCGTCGGGGAGATACTCGCCTCGGGCGGAGACCTCGACGGGGCGGACTACTTCCATGCCGCCCTGATCTATCACCACGGGGACACGCTCGAGGAGCTGGAGCGCGCACGGGAGCTCGGGCTCAGGGCCGCCGAGCTCGGCGACAGGCGGGGACGGGCGATCGCCGCCTACGCGCTCGACCGCCGGCTCGTGCGGCAGGGCAGACCCCAGAAGTACGGCACGCAGTGGCGCTCGGAGGGAGGGAAGTGGTTGCCCTACCCGATTGATCCAGCCACCACCGATGCCGAGCGCGCGGCGTGGGGGGTGCCCTCGCTCGAGGAGCAGCTTCGCCTCCTGCGCGAGCACTATAATCGGTAGGGGCGCCGCATAGAGATCTCCGGGCCGGGATCTTGCGCGCTGGGCAGCACCGAAAGGGGTGAGCATGAGCAGGCACGTCGAGGCCGTGGGTTCCGAGCGCTTTCGCGCCGGCCCCTTCGCCAGATCGGTCCTGCCGGACTACTCCGGACTCGGGATCACCAACCTGCCCGCCACGATCGAGAGG